>WJJC01000074.1 GCA_014729945.1 Candidatus Bathyarchaeota archaeon | reverse complement strand
ATGGAATCCTAGTTTCATATAGTATTCAATTGATTTGTCGAGGTTTTCAACGTTTAGACATGGAAAATATGAACCAAGATCGAGTTTATGGGAAGCCATGGAGTAATGAGACTCATTTGATGATAAATTCATCGATTATATGGTCAAGGATAGTTTGTTCGCATTTTATGTATCCCTCGATAAGAGAAGGATACCCCCATGTGCGCGTGGATAGACAGTGGCAGAGTAGGTGGTTTGAAAAAATTACTGGATTTTTCATTGGTGAAATTCTTGGTTTGATGAATTCTGTTTTTCGAGCTTATGCTTTTGTATCTTGTTTTTATGAGAATACACGGGTTCCATACTTTTTTGCTTGTTTTATTGTCTCAGGGTCCCATTCGCCGAATGTGGTTGATGCGAGCTTTAGGTATTCTATCTCGTCTGGGTTCTTGTCTTCGATAGCGGCGATGGATGCGTCGAGTGATACACAGTCCGTGCTTCCAAGTAACAAGCCTATGTTTTTTGCTGTTGTTGGGTTTATGGCTTCTTCTGGTTTTCTTCCAATTGAGGCGGATTTTACGGCGTCCACTATTCCTTTTACGTTGAATATTGACCTGTATATCTTGTTGATGTCTACGATTGTCTGGGCTAGGTTTTTGTCGTTTTTTCCGTGATATTTTCTTCTGCTTGGTCCGGGGATCATTCCGAATAGGTTTTTCAGGGTGAGGCTTACGACGATGGGTTTGTGGTTTAGCCTGTATTTTGCTAGGCTCAGGAATGTGCCTTCTCGTAGTTCAAATAGTCTCTCTGGGACCTGGGAGTACATTTCTTCGAATAGGACGGGTGGGTATTTTTCTGCTGTTTCTTTTATCTTGTCTGGGTCTGTTACGCGGTCTGCCCATACTTCCTCAGTTACGTTGAGGTACTCTGTACTATGTTTTTCTAGTACTTTTCCTATGCCTGAGGTTTCTAGGAACCATTTGTCGCTTTTTCTTAGGTCTTGTTTCTTTAGGGAGCCGAGTCCTTTTCCCTGCTGTGATTCCTGTGTTCTTGCCCAGCCGTAGCTTTCAGTCACTATTGCTTCGCCGTTGATGGCTGATAATACGCCGTCTATTACTTCTGCCTCTGTATAGTTGTTTACTGTGCCCCAGTTTGGCTTGATTATTATTGGTGGCTTGAGGTTTAACTCGGAGATAACCTGTTTGTAGATGGATGATTCGTGTGATTTTTCTATGATGACCTTACCGGCTCTCATAACAATCAGATAATTTGTTATGGATATAATCTTTTCAATATGCGCCTTTTTTCAAAATGGTATTTCTAGAAAAATGTATATGGTGTTTCAGGTTTTATATTTGTTTATCTTTCTAGTTTATTTGAGAGGTCGGGGGAAGCATCTATGATTGTTGTTTCTTTCTGATTATTGTTATTGATGCTTAGGTTCTAGTTTTGTTTTGATTGTTTTGATTATTTTTTGGATTGTTTCTGTCTGTATGTCGGCTTCGTTGTAGCTGATAGTTAGGGTTAGGTTGTTGTTGATGGTGGTTATGCCTACGTATTTCTCGCTGACGGCGTGGAGGATGGGTCCATAGACCTTGTTTAGGTTTGTTGGTGCCTGTTGTGCTCCTAGGTTGGTTATGATGGCTGTGCTCATTCGTTCCCGGGTTATCTTCTGTATCATGTTGTCCACAGTATCCTCTTGAAGTAACCCGAACATACCTAGCCCGATGGCGTCTAGTAGGGTGGGGTCTATCTCGGAGGTTTGTTGGCTTGCGAATAGCTCCTTGTCGTTGAGTTTTCTGTCCATGAGGCGTTTGATTTTGGATGCGTTGTTCCATATGTCTTGTTTATGGTCGTATTGGTGCTGGATGGTTACGGCTGAGGCGTAGTATCCGTAGCTTTCGCCGATGGGTTTCTTGAGTCTTGGTCTTAGGTTTACTGAGATTGTTACCTTGTTTCCATAATCTGGGTGTACGCCCATCTCGATGAGCTGTGCTTCAAGGAGGGCTGCGGTTAATAGGTGTGTAATGGTTACGCCGTGTTTTCTTGTCTCTGTGAGTAAGTGTTTGAGTAGTTTCTCAGGCATGGTCCAGTGGGTTATTCCCGTTGTGGCTGTTTTCCAGTATTCCTTGTGTAGTTTATCGTAGTCTTTGGATGTGAAGTGGTGGTTTCTGGTTCTCCACTTCTTGTTTAGCCTGTTTATCATGAACCTTGTGAGTATGTTTCCTATCTTCACTGGGACTAGTTCATCATCTATCACGGGGGGAACGGGTAGTTTCTCAAGTTCTAGCTTTGGGTTTTCGAGAAGTTTGGATATATCGTGGATTAGGTACTGGACTGATAACCCATCACAGATTATGTGATGACTGTTTACAATGATTACTGGTTGGGGTTTGTTGATATGGGTTAGTCTGATTAGGGGGCCGGTCTCTACGTCGAACTGATGTCTAAGCTCGGTTTTGACGACGTTTTCCCAGTCTTCTTCTAGTTCCTGGACTGGTATCTCTGGGTTCTTCATTGGTTCAAAGTATGCGTTGTTTTGGTTATCATATACAACGTGGGCGCTTAGAAATGCGTGACGTTTAATGAGCTTGGGTGTGATCGCTTCTAGTTGTTCTAGGGTGATGGGTTCTTTGATTTGTGCTGCCATCACTACGTTTACGTTTGGCATCCTTAGCTGGAATCGTTCTAGTCTTAATGGGCGTCTATATTGTTCTTCGTACAATACGTGATCAAGGAGAGAAAACAAGAGCCGTGTTTTAAACCGGATAAGATGTGTCTATAGATATTAGATATCAATAAACCCGGTTTATCGGCTCTTCTCCTTTGATTACTCGTGCCATGTTCTCGCCACAAAGCTTGAAGGCTCTTAGAAGCCACTCTTGGCTAATACCCGATATATGTGGGGAAACGACGAGGCGGTCAAATTGCATTAATTCCAGTTCCTTGGGTGGTTCTGGGTTAAATACATCAAGTGCAGCACCACCAAGTTCCCTGGACTCTAGAGCTTCTTTGAGGGCTATCTCGTCTATTAACTCGCCTCTTGAGGTATTTACTATGATGGCATCTTTCTTCATCTTCGCTATTTCTCTGGGTCCTATGATGTTCTTGGTTTCTGGTGTGAGAGGAACATGCAGGCTGATGATATCTGCTTCTTTGATGAGTGTTTTAAGGTCAACGTATCGCGCGTTAATCGCCTTTTCCATGTCCTCTGGGAGCTTGTTGCGTTTATAGTAGAGTATTTCTGCGTTGAATGATTTTGCGAGTCTGGCTACCTCGTAGCCAATTGAACCTAATCCGATCAAACCTAGTTTCTTGTCTCGGAGTTCTCGTAACTCATCTGAAGTACCTAATGTTACTTGGTGCCATTCACCTTTTCTAGTTGTCTTGTCTGCGTAGAGAGCTTTCCTGAGGAGCATCAAAATCATCATTATTGTATGCTCAGCCACAGTTGAACTGTTTGAACCATGGGTATTACATACAGGGATACCCAGCTCTTTGGCTGCAATTATATCGATATCGTCATAGCCTACGCCGAGTTGTTGTATTAGCTTTAGGTTTGGCGCGTTTTCCAGTAATAAGCGTGTTAGTGGTATTCGTGGTGTTCCATAGCTGTTGATGATTGTTGCGTCTCTTATCTCATAGGGTAGTTGGTCCTCGTTTATGCCTCCATGGATGACGCTTAATTCTACTTTGTCAAAGTTAATCCATTTCCCGTATGTCTGTTTAATGTAATCGACTGGCACTGGGGTCTTTGAATATGGCGTCAGACAAATGATTTTCTCCTTCACTTGGTATCACTCAGAATAATGTAAGAAAGGGTGATGATGTATTTTAAACCCGTAAACCTATGTCATATGTTATTAGATATGTCGGTAAGAGACTCGCGTTTAGGTTGGCTTCAGCAATATATCTTGACTTTTCTCTGGAATAATGATATGTATGGTTTGGAGATACAGCGAAACCTCAGGTTCAAGGGTGAGACCGTGGGAACAGGACAACTATACCCAGCACTAAATAAACTGGAGGAAAACGGAGCTATTGAATCATATCTCAAAGCTAGAGTAGGTGCAGATAGAAAATATTACAAACTAACTGACTCGGGGAAAAAGATGCTTCTTGATCACATGAGGGGGCTACTAGTTTTCTTTGAGTTGATGGGTATCGAGCACCTTACAGAACGATACAGGGAAGCAGTTCAGATGGCGAACCTTATACCGGGTCAAAGGGTTATCGATTTCTCAAACCATAACATCGAGAAGATACGTGAAGAATATATACCCATCATCGGCTCTGACGGTGAGACAACTATCATCACTCTTGATGAGTCGCTAACTGCAGCTTTAGAGGACTGGATAAACTATGAGAAACTCGAAAAAGTAAAGATCATCACCCCGGACATGGTTAGTAGTCTGCCAGATGCCTCGTTTGATGTCGCCTTTGTTTTATCAGTTCTCCACGAGGACGGAGCTGAGTGGATACCTGAAGAAGCATCAAGGCTATTAAGGAAAGGTGGAAGACTTGTCATCGCTGACTTAATCATACAGTATGAGGACTGGCGAACTGGTTTCTTACCTAAATTCATACCTGGTGTTTCCAGGACAGGCATAGATCCTAAATTACTTGAACAGAGGCTAACCGATCTCGGTTATATGTTGGAGAAGGAAGAAACCTGGCACGGTTTCATAGTCCAGACCTATGTGAAGACTGTTTAACCCCGTAGTTTTCTAGCTATCTTTCTCGCTAACCCAGCTAATCCAGATGGCTCAATAAGTAAAACAAGCCATAGAATAATGTAAGGAGTAAGCTGAGGAAGCCCGTGTACGTAGAACCCGAACTCGTAGAGCCAGATCTCACAGTTATTCTGCCGAAGGACAGCGATAACATTGTCCTGCATACCCTTCAAGGATAAGACAACAATCACGGAGCCGATAACCGCCCCATAAAGGCTATCAATGCCGCCGATGAAGCACCCCGCCATTACGAATACCAGCAAGTCATCAGCATAGCCTAAGGGTGTGGCTCTCCAAAACGGAATAATCGAGCCCGCTAGACCGGTTAATGCTCCTGAGATAAACCATGACCAGAGGTGGCGCTGATATGTATTAATGCCGAGTACGGCGGCGAGCTCCTCGTTATCCGAGACCGCCCTTAATGTTGTACCGAAAGATGTCTTGTAAAGCGTTAAAGTGAGTGCTACAAGTACGAGAATGGATACAATGGGTGAGACAAACAGCACACCCGGATATCCTTGATACGTGAAATCATAGTTTCTGAGTAGAAACTCCTTCGAGCTCTGACCCGTAGTGACGAGAACCCAGTAGCTAAACATAGCTACCAATGTGCTCAGCACGGTAGACAGTGCTAAGGTAGCTATGGTGAGGGAGATCTTTCCTCGTCCTCTTCGGTTAATGGGTTGGATTATTAGGGTGTAGATGAGGACCGAGATCAGTCCACAGACTATTGAAGCAGTTGGTAGAGCCAGATAGGGGTTATAATCCATGAGTTTTGTCAGTGTATAGGCTGTTAGGGCTCCAAATTTGCTGAGGGTTACGTATGATAGGTTAGGGAATTTTTCAAGTTGGTATGAGAAGGAGAACCCGACACAGAGTAAAGCGACGATGAATATCTGCATGATAGCGTTCTGTGCGTATGGGGTAAGCATCAATTGAAAGACGATTGACTACATATATTCATTGAATCGGCATACGCCGACTATTTGTAATACATTCGCATGAATGGTATCACGTTATGTACAAGATGTTCCTCGACACGCCTAAGATGATCCTGTAATGTGCTACGGGGAACACCTGCCTCCTCAGCGATCTCTGTGAGGTTCTTTCTACGTGGTGACTCATAGTAACCATCAGTATAGAGACGGAGAAGAGTCTCAGCCTGCTTCTCAGTAATACCATTGAACAATGTATCCAATGAGACCAATCCCTTACCAAGGCTACCGCTGAACCACGTCTTACTAAGCACTTCCACATGGTAACCGTGTGCTTCCAGTCGCTCAAGCATGGTCTTAAAGTCCTCTGGGCCAAAGACGATGATTCTGTAATACTCCCAGCCCTGCTTGTTCATCATGGGGTAGAGTGGTAGAATATCCAAGTCATCCAGAATAAGCTCAACGCTGTTCTTATGGGTACAGAAACACTTACTGAGAATATACCGGCTTTCACCTTCAAGACGCTTGTCAAGAACCTTTGAGACATCGCTCATGGTCTTCTGGGCCGCAATATAGGATTCCTGTGAGGTGCATTTTATCTCGACTAACTCATGTACCTTGTTGCACCAGAAGCTAAGTTCAACATCATGGTATTTTTCGGTTAGTCTCACGAAGGGGCAGTCATGTTTGACCCTTATCTCGACATCTGAAGCCACCATAATTACCCTATACCTGCATCAATATATAACAATAAAAACGGGGAGTGTTAGAGAGTGTACTTCACTTCTTGGAAAACACTCATCAACGAGACAACCTCCCCTGCAACATCTGCTGGGGACTTGCCCTCGACCAGTATATCCCCGATAATGGAGGCAATCTGCTTCATCTCAGGCTCCTGCATTCCTCGTCGCGTTACCTCGGTTACTCCGATCCGGATTCCACTCTTCTGATCCCAGTGGTCCTCCGGTAGAGGCATCTTATTGCTTATGATATGCGCCTCCGTGAGCTTCTGCTGCGCGCGCAGATGCCTCACCTGTATGGTGTTTGATACTGTAAAAGATACTACAGATCTTCCGATATGCCTTGAGAACATTATTCTTTGAATATCTATATGTTGAGGTTTCTCTTCCTATTCTTTATATAGTAATTTGGTCAATTCGATTTTGAGTGACTATGAAATATATTGAAGCAGAGTATTTTCACGTTGATGCGTTTGCTGAGAAACCATTCGAAGGAAACCCTGCATCAATCTGTTTCATGTCAACCAAATT
>WJJC01000073.1 GCA_014729945.1 Candidatus Bathyarchaeota archaeon | reverse complement strand
TTATACAAAGGCCATACTCTGTACTTGTTCCCTTTTCGCGGGTGCCAAGCCTCACTAATTCGTAGTGCCGGCCAATCCCTCACTGCAGGGTTAGGGTGCTCAATGTCTGTTTTTATTCTTACTACAGCGTCTCCCTGCTCATATCTACCGTCGAGCATCATTTCCCATCTCCTTAGTTGTTCATGGGGGGGAAGGTCTCTGCATGGACATGGTTTTTTATCCATGTATAATTCTCTGAATTTATCAACATCGCAATCACAAACATATGCATTACCTTCACGGAGAATTTTCTCGGCGTATTCATAGTAGATCTCAATACGATCAGATTGGATGTATTTCTCGTCTACTTTGACACCTAACCAATGAAGGTCTTCTAGTATAGCATCATACATTTCCAAGATCGGTGGTTTTACCTCTGCGCTAGTATCCTCGTATCTTAGAATGAAATGCCCATCATACATCTTTGCGTATTCATCGCAAAACACTATGGGCTCTGCTGAGCCAAGATGTAGGGCGCCATCTGGATTTGGCGCAAACCGTGTTTTAACCATAGGCCATTCCTCAACGTTTTCCAAGGGAGGCAGAGTTTTTGGTTCTTCCACAATTTTTTCTGTTTCTAACAGTTCAGGATAGTTTTCAGTTACATAAATGGTCTGCTGTTCCTGTGTCCATGTGTTAACTTGTCTAACGGTCTTGTTAATTAAGGGGATAATTTCTTTTACACGATTTTTGAGTTTAGGATGCTCGGCTAAGACCTTACCTATTACTGAACCTGACTGTGCTACTCCCTCATGTTCTGATGCGTTATGGGCTGCGTATTTTTTAGCGACCTCAATTATCTCGTCGTTTGTCATGGACAAGGTTATTCTCGATGAATAGAATAGAGATAGCTATTATTCCTTTCTCTAGTATTCACGTTGTACGAAATAATTTACTAGTTCCATTAACTGTTTTTTAGCATCAGTCTCTTCTAGTGAATTAATGCTTTCAAGAGATCGCTTTGCGTATTTATCTGCCTTTTTTTTCGCATAAGCAATTGATCCGAGATCATGAAGTACTTGAATAGCGTCATCAACTACTCCTTGCTCCACAGCGCACCCCTTTATGGCGTTGAGGAGCGTTAATTTCTGTTTTTTATCAGCATATCTCAGTCCATGTATCATTATAATCGTCTTTTTTCCTTCTCGAATATCACTACCAATAGGTTTCCCTAAGGTTGATTCTTTAGCAGTTATTCCCAAAATATCATCAACTATCTGGAAAGCTATACCCGCATCCCACGCAAAATTTGCTAACGCTTCAACCGTATTATTAGACGCCCCTGCTGCAATAGCGCCAACTTCTGCTGATACCTTGAAAAGGGCACTAGTTTTTGCACCTATCATAAATAGATAATCATCTTCTGAGACATTTGTTGCATCGGGAAAACTAATGTCTAAAGCTTGTCCCTCGCATAGAGCTATTATACCATCGGTCATTTTTCGTAGAGCAGAGAGAACATCACTGGCTTTCATCTGTGCCGGAGCATAGTCAATCACAGATTGATATACCTTGGAGAAGAGTAAATCACCTGCTAAAATCGCCATTGGTTCACCATATTTTACATGAACCGTGGGCTCGCCTCTACGAATCTCATCATGATCCATCACATCGTCATGAATTAGAGTAAAATTATGAAGTATCTCGATCGCGGCAGCGAATGGTATAGCATCCTTTACACTCCCCCCCGCAGCTTCACAAGATTTAATTGTTAGAAAGGGCCTCAGGCGTTTTCCACCCGCTGATAGGAGGTGTCTACCTGCTCTGTACAGTTCGACGGGTTTCCTATCTTGTAATAGATTAAATATGAAATCATTCACGGGCTCAGCTGTTTCTATTAGATTCTGCTTAATTCTCTCTGCAGTAGACATATTGTGGGATAAAATAAGGTACTTAACTTAAATTATTCTATGTTCTATCCACATAAGCTCTGGGATCAAACCCTCTGAGCGTTAGCCATTCAGCGGTTCTCCCCATGATTATTACTGGAATCTTAGATAGATTATCCAGATTTTTAGCGCCAACGAGAAACATCGCTACTTTAATCTCTCGTATAAGATTATCAATATAATCAGATAGTTGCTCGCTTCCCTCCACTGCCTTTTCTAAGAAAGGCTTCGCTAAACCACCTAGCTCTGCACCTAGGGCTATGGATTTAACAACATCAACTCCGGTTCTAATTCCTCCACTCGATATTACGGATAAATTGGTTTTTTGAGTTGTTTCAACTACGCTAATAGCTGTGGGTATACCCCAGTTCCATAATGCCTTTCCGAGGTACTCCATTTCCTTTTTACCCAATTCCTTAGCGATATGATATTCCACAGCGCTCCAAGAAGTGCCTCCTACGCCACTTACCTCTAACCCAGATACTCCCGCTTTTTCCATTTTCACCGCATCCTCCCACGCGATCCCTGCACCTGTTTCCTTCATGACTAATGGCTTCTTGATCTTCTGTAGTGAACGGATCTTTTCAAATATACCACTATAATTGGTATCCCCATCTAATTGCACCGCTTCCTGTAATGGGTTCATATGAAGCGCTAGCGCATCAGCTTCGATCATTTCGACACATTTCTTAGCCTCTTCTACCCCCCAGCCGAGACTCAGTTGTGGACACCCTAAATTACCCATTACAAAAGTCGATGGCGCTTTTTTCCTCACTATACTAAACGTTGGGATGGTTTCAGGTTGAGAAACAGCTATCCTTTGGCTTCCAACACTTATTCCAATATTTTTCTCCTCAGCAACCTCTGCTAAAACCTCATTCAGTTTAGCTGCTTCCCGGGTTCCTCCAGTTATTGCACTAATTATGAGTGGGGCGGCTAATTTTTTTCCAAAGAAAATTGTTTCTGTTGATACCTCATCGAGGTCTATCTCGGGTAATGCTCTGTGTATTAATCGGATGTCTGGAAACCCCGTTGATACATCGGTTTCAACGTTTTCTTTAAGGCTGACACGTATGTGGTTTTGTTTCCTTTTCTCTATCCCACTCATAGGATTATAATGTAAGTATGGTACCCATTACTTTTTCCCCTTTTAGGGCTTTTTTAACACGGTTTTCTATTGTTGCGTTCAAGAATAATACTTCACAGCCTTCCTTTACAGCGTTTTTAGCCTCTGCAAGTTTCCCCTTCATTCCCCCTGTTACATCTGTGTAAACGGTTTCAGTTACTTCCGCGTTACAAGTGCTCAAGGATATCTTTGGGATTAATTCTGCTTCGCGGTGGACCTTTGGGTTTGAATTAAACACTCCATCAACATCAGAGCCGAAGATTACCCGTTTAGCGCCAAGGTTGACTGCTAGTTTTACCACAAGTTGATCTCCAGAGAGTATAGCAACCCCTTGTTCAGAGTCTAGAACAGCATCACCGTACAAAACTGGGATAAGACCTATGTCTAATAATTGACGAATTATTGAATGATCGAATTCGATTAATCGTTTCTTTTCTGTTACCAGCATTGATGAAGCGCTCAATCCGAAGGCTGGAATATTCTTCTCCAGCAAGATATCAACAACTATCTGGTTCAGCTGAGTCATAGCCTGATGGGTTTTACTGAATCCAATTAATTGATTGGTGTTCTTCAAGCCTTCTGATATCATGTATTTCTTAGCAACAGGATGACCGTAACTTCCTCCACCGTGAACAATCACTAAAGGCCCAGAGTCTGATTCAGCAATTTCCCCAGCTAATCGTTTAATGTTTTCTTTATTTACTGAAAAAAATCTTTCCTTATTTGTTATTACACTTCCACCGAGTTTAAGAATTTGCATAATCTTGGTCAACCCATTTACTCTCTACACCCTGATCTGTAAGAGAAACACGATATGAATCGCTCTTCCTCCTACGAATAGCCTTTTCTACAACGGGGATATCCTGTTCTTCAGCTAAGGCTATAATGCATCCACCGCCTCCAGCACCTGTTAGTTTAGAACCTAGAGCACCATTATTTCTTGATGTGTGACAAAGGATTTCTAGTTTCATGGTGGATACCCCCAGCGCTGAGAGGAAACCATGGTTTAAATCCATCAAGTCTCCAAGACGATGAATATCGGCTTTCTTTAAGGCATTTAAACCATTATCTGCTATCAAACCCATTGAGTCAAGAATACTATTTACCTCTAAGGGGTTTCTTTCCCTGAGGAAAGCCACTTTTTCCACCATTTTCTTTGTGGATCGTCTTTTCCTTGAATTTCCAATTATGAATGGAATATCATGATCCAAATTGTGTCGTTTTATTCCCGTTTCCTTGGTGTAACTCATTACACCACCGAAGGTGGATACATTATTGTCCACACCACTAGGTTTACCGTGGATAACAGTTTCTCCCTCAAAAGCCAATTGAGATATCTCCTCCTTCTTTAATCCAGCATCATGAAGGCGTTCAACAGCCGCCACTGTTGCCACACATATAGCTGCACTGCTGCCTAGACCTACAGCTATTGGGATCATGCTACGAACCTTGAGACTTACCCCTCCATTAGTTCCTATATATTCCATGGTTTTCTTAGCTGCCACGTTTAAAGCTGCTAGGTTTCTCCCCCGCCAGGCTTTTCCCCTGACTGGGTAATATGTATCATCTTCAAAGTATCCACTGAATCCAAGGTTATCCGCGTCTACGAAGATTCTTTCATCGCTTCTCTTTTCAGCGTATATCTTGGCTCGTCTATCAATAGCTAGGACAACAGCTTTTTTGCCATAGACAACACTGTGTTCTCCAAATAGTATCATCTTACCGGGGGCTGTTGCTTCGACGTGCATTTATTATCGTTCCTTAGTTATTTTAGCTGAGGCGTATCCTACTACGGCTCTATTATCTCCGATAATATCTCCACTGGTATAATAGGTTAGTATCTCTGCATTAGTTGCTTTTTTTAGCTTTGAATAAACAAGTGTAGCTGATACGGGTCCGTATCCACATGTGGTTATATGATATTGTTTTACAGATCTATGAAGCTGCTCTTCATCCATATCGAGTATCGCATCTAATACGTGTCTATCCTGTTTTTTTGCGACCTCTTTTGTTTCTTGATGAGTTAGATCTGTTGATGCTACAACTATAACATCTCTTTTTTCTGATGCCTCGTATATGGATTTACCTAGCTCTTTACTGGTTTCTAGATCTTGTCTTCCCATACATATGGGTACAAACTTGAAATCCGGATATATGAATTGCAGGAAAGGCAACTGTACCTCTACACTGTGCTCTCTAACAAATGCAGAATCGTCTTTCCTAGCGGTGTCAGAGTACTCAATTATTTTCTCCGCTAACTCTGAATCGATCTTTACTTCACCTAAAGGTGTGCTCCATGCACCGTCAGTCATTACAGAGACAGCGGTACCAAAACCGGTATGATTTGGACCTATTATAACTACGGTTTCAGGAGCATGCTGTTCACCTAGTGAAAGATAACAATGCGCTGCGGCGGGCCCTGAATAGACATAACCTGCGTGAGGGCACACAACTGATAATATGTTTAAGTCTTCTTTTTTCTCGCTGGGTAATCGTCCGGGGCCTAGTTTATGTTTGAAAGAATTGGTAATTTGTTCTCTGAGTTTTTCCGGTGAGGAGGCGTAGAAGGCGCCTGCAACTGCTGGTCGCCTGATGGCCATCTTTTCTCACCTATAAGGTTGTCTCAAAGTCCTCTATAGTTCTTCCGAAGTCTCCGCTCGTGGGTAGTTGGCCTTTTTCTCTTAATATCTCTCTTGCCAGTAACCAGAAGACAATAGCTAAGCTTCGTCGTCCCTTGTTATTTACGGGGATGACGAGGTCAATATTTTTCAGGCTGTTATCTGTACTGCATAAAGCTACCACGGGTACGCCTGCTTGGCTTGCTTCCTCTACTATCTGTTGATCTGCTAGACTATCGGTTACTATAACTGCTTGTGGTTCAAAAAAGTCATCGTATTCAGGGTTAGTGAATGAGCCACTCGTGAATCTTCCTGTGTAGGATCTGCATCCAAGTACGTTGCAAAACTGGTCTACAGGATTTACCCCATATCTCTTACTGCTTGCGACACAGATCTTGCTTAGATCCATTCGTGATAGGAACTTTGATACGGTTTTAATCCGTTCATTCATCTGCTCCATGTCTAATACGAAGAGCCCATCGGGTCGTACTTTGTATATGAATGGCTCCATGTCTTTTGTCTTGATTCTTGTTCCTATGTGGACGCCTGCACTTAGTAGGATTTCCTGTGGTAGGAGTAGATCGTCGTTTACTTCAACTTCCATTGCTGCTAGTTACCTCCTCTGAGATCGGGGACTTCTCTGTCTTCGTGGAATTTTAATACATCATCTATTATCTCTCTATGGGATAGAAGCATTCTACGGCAACAGTATCTAGTGATTCCAAGATCATCTAGTACTTCAGATGGTTTTTCGCCAATCTCTACACGCCTTTTGAATTCTTCCCATTTATCTCCAATTACCTTTCCGCATGAGAAGCACCGAACAGGGATTATCATTTTCTTTTTCGCCTAATTTATTTGCACTTGTAGCATTCGCTACCTATGCTTTCTACCACCTCAACAATCGATGCTTGAATAAAAAGACTTCTCCTTTTGTGTGTTCTATTATGTTTTCTTTTAATGGTTTCTTGTATAATAATCTAGGTTCGAACCATAGATGGGGTCTACGCCATTCTGTTCAAAGGCATATGTGATAGCTTCGATTATTGTTGTCTTATTGAGGCAATAGGAATCTAGTAGAGATAGAAAGGTTTTATCGGTGTGCTCAAGAGAGACATTATCATCCCAGCTTACATATATTGAGGCTCCTTCGACACAGAAGGCTTCCGCAAGATCAAAGGAACATAAGCCCGCACAGCCCATCATTAATACTACCCATTTTTGAAACTGTCTTGATTGTAATATTGAAGAAATTCGGGGCTAACTGCAAAGAAGTAATCCGAGTCATAGCTGTGTCTGGCTTTATGTATTAGATCTGATAGTTGGAGAATTGGGTATCTATTAGTTTGATATTTTTCCCCGGAGAATATCCATGTACGATTATTGATACAGGTGCTGTGAACCCGGAAAACATATAGATCATAGTTTTCAGGCA
>WJJC01000011.1 GCA_014729945.1 Candidatus Bathyarchaeota archaeon | reverse complement strand
TGAAAACCCTCACCCTGCTTGCTTCGGGCCACATCCAACCCTCATGATACATACTACACGCAAGCTCACAACGCCTACAACCACTGCAAGCCGCAAAGTCTCTCGCTATCCAAATCGGTTTACTCAATTGATTCACCAGAATATTTCTATCAGCTTACACGGTATTGAATATGAAAGTTTCGAGTAACTATGTTCCTTTTAGTTTGTCAAAGTGTTTCATAATTATTTGTATGAACTCGGGTTGAATAGTGTAAAGGATTTTGGCATCACCCTTTGGGATGAATAACCTGAACATGTAGACTTTTTCAAGGCGATTAGCTGTCTCCATATACGCCTCCGGTGGACGTAAATCCATATCACAGTAACGGTCACAAAACACCCTGATAGATGGCGCTATGACGTTCTCAGATAACTCAGCATCACTATAATCGATACCAAAACTTAGAGTGAAAGTGTATTTTATCACACCTTCATGCGTTAGGTTCAGTATCCTGCTATTCATAACCTGAGTGTTAGGTACCTTCAATAGATTAAATGTGGGCGTATAGAGATTTGTATAATTAATACTAATTTCCTCCACTTGCCCCTCAAGATCACCTATTTTCACATAATCCTTAACCTTGAAGGGTTGACTAACCAGTACATAGAATCCTGCTACTATATTGTTAATGGTCTGACTGGAACCGAACCCCAACGCAGCCCCCAGTAACGCACTGCCCCCAACAAATAGATCAGGTGGAACATCAAATATCGTCAAAATCGCAGTAGTACCCACTATTAAAGAAACCACTCTAACGACAAGACGAAGAATATTCACTACATGTGGCTCAAACTTCAGCTCTCTACCTTTCTGTTCAATGAACCTCATTATGGTTTTGTAGAGGATGTAGAGTAAAACCCCAACCAGTAGAGATAGACCAAACCGGTAGCTCTCATCCATAACTATCTCCAAGAAACCTTCATACACTTTGAATCACTCTGAGATTAGTCTGCTTCTTCTTTGAAAAGATTTCCAGATCTCGAACTATGTAAGACTAACTCTTTCCTTATTTGTAGAAATAGTCTAGCGAATAAGCCATAAGCAATAACCTGGCCGCCGAAAAGCACCATCAGCATGGAGATAAGGAAACTGTATGGGTTCATGAAACCGTCCTGGTCGAACACAAGTTTCTGCACTGATAAAATAAATATGCTTAGTATTCCTACGCTGAACAGGGATAAACCAGCGATTATCGAAAAAACGTCAAGACGTAATGAGACTAGATCCTGTCCCTTAGAAGCCACCTTGTAACCGAAAGACAGCCTCCCCCTTCTTGAATCATCCACGGTAACCGGGATCTGACTTATCTCCACACCCATTCTCTGAACCTCCAATAGTACTTCGGCCTCAAACACGTTACTACAGGAGGGAACACCTTGCATCAGCTCTATGGCTTTTTTCCTCCTGTAAGCCTTTACACAGGTGGTATCCGACAGATTTGTACTGAATAAGACCTGTACAGCACGGTGGAATCCGCTACTAGCTAATCTTCTATTAATAGGCCGAAGATCTCTTGCTAGTTTCATCGATTATGATATCAAGATTAGGGGCTTCATGGAAAACATGAGATCGTTAAACTATCTAAGCCAACACAATAAGGGAATTAATAGACTGGTTGATAAAAATAGAATTGCTCTGGATAATACTCGAGAGTACACAGCTTCTATTGGTGAAAACGTGGATAAGATAAAAGAAAGAATCAATGTAGACTCAGATATACTGATATCTAGTCTTCTGCGGAGAAATAATTAGAGTAGAACAGCCTAGCGTCCCCGGCTAAGTAAACACTTCCAATCACTAGTACCATATCATCGCCCTTTGCCTCCTCAACCGCTCTCTTGAAAGCCTTCTCTCGGTCAAGGTGTACCTCATAGGATTTACCGTATTTCTCTATTTCCTCTATGAGTCTCGCTGGCTCTGTGGCGCGGTAGGTAACGCTGTGCTTTGTCAGGATGAAGTGTTCTGCTACCTGTGCGATGTTCTTTATCATTCCCTCTATGTTCTTATCCGAAGATATACTCACTACTGCTATGATTCTTCGGTCATTAAGATCCTCTTCTATTGTTTTCTTCACAACCTGTGTGGCTTCAGCGTCTTTCGCACAGTCCAGTATTATCACTGGCTCCCTGTGAATGAGTTCTAGTCGCCCGGGCCATGTTACATTTTTTAATCCTTTCTCAACGGATTCTATTGATAGGTTGATATCATATCTTGATAGGGACTCGATTGCCGTTATAGCTGTGGATGCGTTGATTATCTGATGTTTTCCAAATAAGGGAATATAGAGTCTCTCGTACCGGTTTTTCGGTGTCTCCAGATTGAATGTTTGACCGTCTGAGGTAGCTGATAGTCTCCTATGCTTAGTGTATTCATCTACTATGATTAGATCCGAGTTGTTCTCGTCAGCTATTCTCCGGAACACGGCTAGGATATTGGGTTTTGTCTCCCCTGTTACGACGGGGGTCTCTTCCTTTATGATACCAGCTTTCTCGTAGGCTATGTCTTCAAGGGTGGGACCGAGGATGTTCACGTGCTCGTATCCGATGTTTGTGATTACGCTGACAAAAGGGGTTAGGGTATTTGTAGCGTCCAGTCTCCCCCCCAGTCCTACTTCTATTACACCAAAGTCCACTCCCTTTTCCTGGAAATACTGGAAACAGACCCCGGTTAATATGTCAAAGAATCGCAGGGGCATGGGTTCGGGATAGTCCATCATATTCTCAAAGATACTTCTAGCCTTTGTGAGTAGCCTTGCAGCGTCTTCATTGCTGATGTCTTCGCCATTTACTTTAATTCTTTCATTGAATTTCTCAAGGTGAGGTGAGGTGTACAATCCTACTTTGTATCCTGCGGCCATGAGCAGTGAAGAGGTGAAGGCTGAGGTTGAGCCTTTACCGTTTGTTCCTCCAATGTGTATCGATTTAAAGTACGACTGGGGGTTTCCCAGTAGTCTCAGATATTCTTTCGTGGGCTCTAGTGTTCTCTCAGGTCCAAACCGTCTTACATTATATAACCAGTCAACAGCCTCTTCGATCTCCATGGAACCCACGTTCAGGGGCATAGGAGCTATCATAGTAAATAAAATGCTACGTAAAAAATAGTAAAGTTATAGAAAAAGGAGGTTTTATTCTTCTTTCTTGAAGCGATCCTCTAGGTCAACTAGGCATTGAGGTAAGGTTGTGTATTCCATGGCTCCTGCGCCTAGTCTCGCTGGCTGAAATACTCCTTGACGACGTAAACTAGCAGCCATCTCCATAGCTTCTTTTCTAGCTAAGTCAAACGCTGGATCATCGAATAAGTCTACCACGAGTGGTTCGCCCTCATCATCACATGCTAGTTTACCATTAGCGATCTGTACACCTAATCCAATTATTCTCGGTGGTCCATCAAAGAGTGTGCATTTACTATTTTTCAATCCAACAGGGAAGAAGGGGCCCCAGTGGCTTCCACGCATCCATCCCGCAACAAGATATGGGTGTAGGAATGGACTCGTGATCTCGCCTACAGAAGGTAATCCGCTCTGGGCTCTAACAAGGCATACAGGGTCATCTTTTCCAACGTATTTTCCCGCGATATAAGCCAACTTTGTTGTGCTAAGCGATGCTGCTACTTCATCATCGCTGTTCCTGTATATTTTCTTAATCATATATCTCTCAGTAGTGCCGATTAACGCCAGCAGACTGTATAGTTCATCTGGAGAGGATAATTTCACAGATTTACTTTCTTTGGCGTCTAGCACATCAAAACTGAAACCACAAGTCATACGTGGATCAATTACTAATCCACTGGTGTTCGAT
This sequence comes from Candidatus Bathyarchaeota archaeon, assembly GCA_014729945.1. The sequence continues at coordinate 13,755 of WJJC01000011.1, read as the reverse complement.
GGATCTGCAAATATCTTGTACATTAGATAGTTGAATGCGCTTGGCTCTGTCTTATCTGCTGCATACACTACGATTGGGTCGCTTCCTCTTTCTTCAAACTCCATCTCAGCGACGCCTGGGCCCATACCCTTGACGTTGCCGCTGAATGCATCAGCGAGAAGATCTTGACCAGCTCCATAAAGCTTCATAGATTTAGCTTTATCTGCACAAGCCATGAAGGTATCCCAAGCAAGTTTGTGTATCTCTTCACTGTTTTCTCCTTTATCGTGAGTCATCAGGAGCTCCAAGTCATCTCCTGCATTGAATACATAGGAGCTGTTAACCACCCCGGTTTCTTCGGCTTCAGCCATCTTCGACTTGGCGAGATTAAGTAAGGGGCTGGGCACTGTTACGTGTCCGGGAATACTTCCTATGTCTGCTTTTATGAGTGAGACAGTGGTCTTTACCATTGGTATCGTTCGTATGATATTTCAGCGGATATATAATATTGCCTAAAACTTTATTTCGGTAGTATCGACGATTGTAAAAAATTATCCATGATTGTAGGGCTTTATGTCTACTACTGGGGATTCCTCCAACGCATCCAATCCTTTAACAATTAATGTGCAGTTCTCGATTTCTACTAGTTCTACTACGGTTAGCCCTACTGGGTTAGGCCGGGATGGACTATGTGATGCAAATACTCCGCGTTCCTCTGTTTCACTGTGTCTCCTGGGGATAACAGTTAGGACTCTACGGTGCTCCATGTTATCACGTAGGTGGAACCAGTAGAGTATGCTAATTTTTTTATACATTTCAAGTCGATCCAGTCCCTCACAGTACTCTGGTTTAATCACAATCGTGGATATATCTTTCTCTACCTTTGTTACGTGTCCAATGAACCTGACTTCCCCAGTTTCCATAGTTATTCAATAAACGTCAGGGTTATTGGGTTTTACCCAATTAGGTTATTTATCTCTTTGATGAAGATATATTGATTATATTGAATAGAGTCGCGATAGTTAGAAACAAGGAGAAGTCCTCGGATCAACGTGTGTTTGAGATGGTTAAAGGAGTAATAGATCATCTAGGTGGAATAAAATCCATCATCAATAAGGGTGATACGGTTGCTTTGAAGCCTAACGTGGTTACTGGCGAATTATCCGGACCAGGGGTGACCACAGATAAAAGAATAGTTGAGGCTCTGATTAAGCTGGTTCAGGAGGCTGGTGCCGAGAAAATAATGGTCGTTGAGGGGGCAGGGTATTTCACTGAGACCAGTAAAGCCCTTGAGATAAGCGGATACATGAAGCTCGGGGAAAAATATGGGGTTAAGATCGTGGATGTCGATAAGAACCCAGTTGTTAAAGTTGATGTTCCTAGTGCATTACTAGTTGATGAAGTTGAGGTCTCAGAGGCATTCATGGAAGCAGATGTACGAATTAACGTTCCGGTGATGAAGACGCATGACCAGTTGAAGGTAACCCTAGGAGTGAAGAACCTCAAAGGTGTGCTCCCCAAGTATATGAAACGAAACTTTCACAAGATCGGCGTAGTAAAGGGGATACTGGATCTGAATAAAGCCGTGCCAGTTGATCTAACTATACTAGACGCTATTGTAGCCATGGAGGGACTTGGACCAAGTTTCGGACCCAAAGTAGAGTTAAACACCATAATAGCTAGCAAGGATGTGTACTCATTAGATAGAGTGGCTTCAAGGATAATGGGTTTCGAGGCAGAGGAGTTGGATTACCTTGTTGAGGCGGATAAAGCGGGAGTCATTGACCTAGATACACCTTTAGAAGTAGTCGGAGAACCCATAGAGAACTATACCTACAAGTTTGAGAGAGCGCCGACGGGAACAGAGTTCGCTGAAGGAGTTACGGTGATCACTGAGGGAGCGTGCAGCGCCTGTCATGGAACCATTCACAGCGTATTCTATGACTTGGAGCAGATGCAGAAGATGGGAGAAATAAGAGACCTAGTTATAGTTGTTGGCAGTAACGCCGAGGTACCAAAAGACTTGCACATAGAACCCGTGATCATGGGGGCATGTCAAGCCAAGAACCGGGATCTAGGATGCTACGTGGAGGGGTGCCCACCCAATAACGATAAGATGTTGGCAGCCATCAGAGAAGTCTGTGGAATCGAGTAATCTATATCTCATCATATCTATTATTCAATGTGAACCCTGATAGCTTCATTGAGTTTTTATTAACTGCGGGTAGGCTCAAATCCATCCCGAGGACAGGTTGGCTGGACTCGGGGGTAGAAAACCCTGAATCAGTAGCGGATCACTCCTATCGTACAGCGTTAGCCGCTATGATTCTCAGCGACAAAATGGGTCTTGATACCTGTAAGGTTATGAGAATAGCGTTACTACATGATCTTGCTGAAGCAGAGATGGGAGATATTACACCCCAAAGAAAGAAACCTGATCACCGAGAACTGGAGAATACGACTATGAAGAGAATTCTCAAGGATTTTAGTAGAGATCAACGAGAAAAGTATTGGGAGACCTGGCATGAGTATCAAAATGGTTCATCTCCTGAAGCGTGTCTCGTCCATGAAGTGGATAAAATCGAGATGATTCTACAGGCATACGAGTATCAGAGCCAAGAAGAAACCCCTGAACTGGATCGATTCTTTGATACGATTGTATCAGATGCGTATAAAGAAATAGTGAATAGTATAGAAAGAAAGAGAGAAAGCCCCTAGGCAAATGGATAGAGTTTCTTTAGGTTTGAAACCGTTTCGTCTATCCGTTTCTGTGGCAGCATAAACGGCTCCAAGGCATTGTTAAGATAACTCTGATAGGCGCTCATATCGAAGTATCCATGACCACTCATCAAGACCAGTATGGTCTTCTCCTCACCAGTCTCCTTACACCGTAACGCCTCATCGATCATTGCCTTCACAGCGTGGGCAGTTTCCGGTGCCGGGATTAATCCCTCATGCTGAGCGAAGGTCACGGCTGCTCCCAGTGCCTCATTCTGGTTATATGCTCTGGGCTGAATCATATGATGCTTCACCAGCATGCTGAGACTCGGCGCCATGCCATGGTACCGTAATCCTCCTGCGTGGATCGGGTCAGGTATAAAGTCGTGACCCAGTGTAAACATCTTCATCAAGGGGGTAATTCTTCCTGTGTCACCGTGATCGTACAAGTATTCACCCTTGGAGATGCTTGGGCAAGCCGTTGACTCCACAGCGATAAACTCTGTTTTCTTGGGAGGGTTACCGCGTCTCTGGTCTATGAGGTAAGGATAAGCTATTCCAGCATAATTGCTTCCCCCACCTACACAACCGATTACGGTGTCAGGATACTCCTCCACCATTCGGAGTTGCTCCATTGCCTCCTGTCCTGTGACGGATTGATGGAGGAGCACATGGTTAAGTACACTGCCTAGGCTGTACTTGGTGCTCTCTAGGCTTAGGCAGCGTTCCACTGCCTCGCTTATGGCGATGCCAAGGCTACCGCTGGTGTCGGGATACTTTTCTAGAATCCGTTTACCTACCTCTGTTCGGGTGCTGGGGCTCGGGATTACATCAGCTCCGTAAAGCTTCATCATCGTCTTCCTGTAGGGTTTCTGCTCATAGCTTACCTTAACCATGTAGACCTCGATATCGATGTCGAATAGGCTTCCGGCGAAAGCTAGGCTACTGCCCCACTGCCCGGCACCTGTCTCGGTGGTGAGTTTCTCCACGCCCTCAACCATATTATAGTAGGCTTGAGGAACCGCTGTGTTAGGTTTATGGCTGCCTGTCGGGCTGACTCCCTCGTATTTATAGTAGAGCTTGGCGGGGGTCTTGAGGAATTTCTCAAGCCGCGTAGCCCTGATAACAGGAGTAGGTCTCCATAACAGGTATGCTTCTCTGATTTCTTCGGGGATGTCTATATACCGTTTCGTGGATACTTCTTGTCTTAAAAGTTCCTTGCCGAATATGGCTTCAAGTGCCTCCGGGTTAACAGGCTCACCGCTGGATGAATCTATTAACGGGTATGGGGGCGCTGGAAGATCGGGTGTTATAGAAATCCATTTCTTGGGTATTTGATCCTCGTTTAAGAGGATAGCTCTTTCCAGTCCAATTGATACACGCTTCTTTGCCTCCTAGTCAAGCTAGGTGCCCTCCATACAATATATGGGAATATAAGACTTGTTAACCGATAAATGGTTAAACCAGGAACTCTGCTACTTCATCAACTGGGAGCCTAGGCGGTCCCTTTTTACCAATCATTTTATCGCTGGGGTAACCTATGCCCACTGCAGCGATGAGGTTCATATCCATCTTACCGTAGCGCTGTTTTAGCTCCTCCTTCGCGACTCGTACCGCAGCGACCCACAATGAGCCGAGCCCCATGCCATATGCTTTCAGCATCATGGTCTGTATACACGCCCCGATGCTCTGAGGGCTGGTCCGTGTCTTGTTATTATCCCAAACCAGTAAGACCGCTGACCCCTTCTCCAGGCTCAACGCTGACCAGTTGAATATATTCAGCTGCTTCTCTGTGAAGTCATCTTTCTTTGCTTCAATATTACGCTTCATGATCTCGATGAACTCGGTCTTGTTCTCACCCATTAAGACCGTGAATCTCCATGGCTGACTGTTTGTACCGCTGGGTGCCCAGACCCCGTACTCCAGAATCTCCCTAACCTGCTCTACGGAAACCTCTTTATCCCTGTTATAGCTCCTGCATGAACGCCTACCAAGTATAGCCTCGCTTAGCTCCAAAGTTATCCGGGAGAAATAAACAGGGTGAAATTTAGGTTATTCGAGAAACTCAGCTACCTCGTCCAAGGTCTTCTTTTCTGGCACCCTGCACTCTTTGGAGGGTATCCCTAGAGCGATTGCCCCAGATAGCTTCCATGGTTTATCGAAATACTCCCGGGTCTCTTCATATGCATAGTAAACATCGCCTATCCAGAGACTACCTAGCCCCAAATCATGGGCTCGAAGACAGATATTTTGGACTGCCGCTGCTACGCTATGCTCCTCCGTAGTCCAGTTATTCTCTCCTGCATTCCACACAATTACTATTACTGGCGCCTGCTCCATTATACTGTGGGTATTTGGTGCCGATCCAGTCGCGCTACGTCCTTTCTCCTCAATGAATTTATCCAAGGTCTCCTTGAACATAGCGTTGTATTCTCTCTTTGCTCTACCTGTTAGTACAGTGAATCTCCACTGGTGACCGTTTTTAGCGCTTGGCGCCCAGTTACCAGCCTCTAAAACGTCCTTTATCAGCTCCAGAGGCACTAAGTCCGGTTTATATTTGCGGATACTTCTCCTTCCCTTAATTGCTTTAATAAGTTCCATACCGTTATAGTTAACAGTACCAAGCGGGATAAGGTTAAGGATTCAACATGAGAGTCCTGTCGATTGGTGATAACTGTATAGATGAATACTCTGAGCTCGGGAAAAGGTTTCCCGGGGGTAACGCGTTGAATGTTGCGGTTTACGCGTCCAGAGTTGAAGGGGTTAAGGCAGACTATGTGGGGGTAATAGGTGCCGATGATAACGGGGATTATATGATCGATCAGATAGAGGCACAGGGGATATCCACGGAACATATAATACGTGAGGAAGGAGAGACTGCTGTAACCAAGATACTGGTTAGGGACGGGGACAGGGTATTCGATGAATACATTGAAGGCGTGCAGGAGGATGCTGAATTAGCATTCGAAAAGGTTCCGGATCCAGTTAACTATGATTTAATCCATTTCACTATATGGGGATTCGGAAGAGAACACGTTGAGAAACTCAGAGAAAACAAGAATATTATCATCAGCTGCGACTTCAGCAGCCAACTGGATGACCCACGATTAGAGATAATGCCATACCTAGACATCTCCTTTTTCAGTGGAAGCCACCTAATAGAGAATAATAAAAACCCTGGACCAGTCTTAAGGAAACTCAAGGAGAAGACACCTGGACTGGTAGTGATGACCTTGGGTGAGTATGGATCAATTGTCTATGATGGTATCAAAATGCTCAGGGGTGAGGCTATCCCAGTCGATGTTGTGGATACACTGGGAGCCGGCGACGCATACATAGCGGAGTTCCTAGTAAACAAGGTAAATGGAAAAACAATTAGAGAATCAATAGAGAAGGGACACCTTTCCGCCACCGAGATATGTAAGCGACTCGGGGCGTGGGGTGGAGAGACCTAGAACTTTACCTTATCGTAGAATCGCCATGATCCCATTCGCCTGTTTCGGGCCAGGCTCAGATAGTAACTAAGCCACTCCAATTCAACAAACAATGTAAATGGGGTTAGGAGATTATCCACATCCATGCCCTGTGAGTCATACTCGATTATATCTACACCGTTATTCCTTGAGAACTCCAGAATCTTTTCCTCGATATCACGCATATTGGATCTACTTCTCAAGAAGATAGCCGCCGTGCCCTGTGTGAATAGTTCCAGTGCTCCATGCCTGAACTCACTATAGTCTACCGAGATACCGTGTACCCAACACATCTCCATCAGTGTGCACAAGGCGAACTGGTAGGTTAAGCCCCAGTTTATTCCACCGCCCAACACGAAGATCTTCTCATAATCCTTGAAGGCAAGCCCCTGCTTTCTGGCTACTTCCTTAGCTCTGGGCATCATCTCGGGTAGTAGCTCCGGTAGCTTATCCGCCTCGTATATCATCTTCTCCCCTATGGAATATCCTTTCTCCTGAAATATGGAGCCATACAGATAGTACATGCTCATTAGTTTACCCAAAGTGACTCCTCTACCATCCCATGCGTAGCCTATATCCGCTTTATCATTGATCACGGAGTCTTTCTTCTGGGTTAAGCCGAAGGTGACTGCACCCTTCTCGTTACACCACTCAAGTGCTTCGACGATCTCCTTCGTCTTTCCACTCTGACTGATAAGTATAACTACGGAGTCCTTGTCTATTGTTTCAGGTTTCCTCTCAAGGAACTCCCAACCACTGACCCCATACACTGGAACCTTCGTGTACTTCTCTGCGATATAAACAAGAGGCAGTTGAACACTATAACTTCCACCGCTACCGATCATGTATAATCGTTTGGCTTCTCCTAGGCTCTCACCTAGTTTAATTAACTGAGATTTTTTCTCCTTCACCGTTTGAAGTGTTGTCTCTGTAACACCTTCTTTCAGCCATGCTGGCCTGTAAGTATTCTCTGTCAAATAATCCACTGGTTCAGACATAATAACCACTTAGATGCCTAGACTTGAGGCTATATAATAGAAAAAGGTAATGGAAATCCTAGAGCTCTAGGTGAAGGGCTTCCTTCAAGCCCTTATACCTGTTCCGGATAGTGACCTCGGTCACACCCGCTGCGTCTGCGATCATCTTTTGAGTACGCTTCTCATCATTCATCACACACGCGATGTATAACGCCGCAGCTGCCAACCCCATAGGGTCTTTACCCGCCGTCTTCTTGAGTTCCTCGGCTCTTCGTAGTATATCTACTGCCGCTTGTTGAGTGTTTTCGCTTATGTCAACCTTGGCCGCGATCTTGGGTACCCTATATTTTGCTCTGGGTATGGGCATACTCATCTTCAGTTCCCTAAGTAGAAGCCTGTAACATCTCGCAAGATCCTTTTTGTCTATCGTACTCTGGTCGCTTAGCTCCCTGAGGGTTCTAGGTGTACCTGTTACCCTACAGGCGGCATAGAGGCTGGCTGCAGCAATAGCGTTAATGCTTCTACCACGGACCAAACCTTTCTCCAGTGCTTTCCTGTAGATTACTGCTGCTCTTTCCTTTACTGGTTTGGGTATGTGCAGTTTATCCGTGAGCCTGCTTAACTCCGTCATGGCATGACTCAGATTCCGGTCTACACTGCTCTGGTAGCTGGATCTGATGTGCCATTTTTTGAGTCTGAGCATCTTGAACATGGTCTTAGTGGGGATACTTCGCCCGAAGGCATCCCTGCCGACTTGTCCAATCATGGTGCTCAGTCCTTTATCGTGTACGCTGAAGCTGAGGGGCATTCCTACGCGGCTTCGTGACTCACGCTCATCCTGACTGAAGGCTCTCCATTCTGGACCTTCATTAATCATGGTATCGGACATAACGAGGCCACAGGATCCACATATTCGTTCTCCAGACCTGCCATCTATTACAATTTGCCTACTGCCACATTCAGGGCAGACGTCTGGGCTTTTATCCATTTTTGATCTCTGCATTTTTTTCACCTTGTGAGTCACGAGAATCCGTTGATTCTTCTTGGAATACGGTTTCACGTGAAGAGTAGCGATACACCAACAAGGATCTATTTAAGCTTATCGTCTATATTTACTATAGAACCAATATAATTACAGGTATTATCAGGTATATAATCCAATAAAGGGATACATAGTGTTCATCACAGATAATTAGACAAGTCTTTTAGAAGCTCTTTTAACACGAAAAAAGGTTAAAACGGGTATGAATGAGATACCAGAGGTTAAGATCGCTGTACTGGGTGGTAGCACTACTATTGGAGCAGGATTCCCCCGCGAATATGAAGGAGTAAAGGTGATCCAGGATAACTTGGTTTTCGATACTCCATTTGGGTCAACGGCGCCGTTTACATACGCAGAAGTAGAGGGAAAAGAGTTTCTATACGTGGATTTCCATGGGATAACAAGGGAGATCAGGAACACGGAGCCCAATAGTAGTGGTGAGAGAGTCTTCTACGTGTTATGGAAAGCGGGAGTAAAGAAGATCATTGGTACAGCTTTATGTGGCTCAACGAATAGGCTGCTTGATCCGGGTGATGCTGTTATTCCTGATGACTTTGTAGATTTCACCACCAAGCGCCCCCAGATGCTCATGGTAAGCCTACAAGACAAAGGACTCGATGTACCTCGATACAGTTATCGACTGCATCAGCCTACCTGCCCCAAGTTATCAGAGAGCCTCGTGAAGAGCTGTGAGGAAGCTGGTTTTCCACGAGTCTTCAAGAGGGGGATTGTGGGCGTAGCCGAGGGGCCTAGGCTTGAGAGCCCAGCCGAGATAAGGCTTAGATGGCATAATATGGGTACGGATATTGTAACCATGAATTTTGTTCCTGAGGTCTTTTTTGCGCGTGAGATCGGGGCATGTTATGCGGCTATTGAGCTTGTGAGTAACTATGGTGAGGGGTTGATTGATCCCAGGTGGCATGGGGATACTGCGTTCAAGGAGTTCCAGGAGAAGTGGAGTCGTCCTTCTGCGGAGGCTATTCTAATGGCTTTACGGGAACTGGATACAGATGATGATAGCTGTGGGTGCAGTGGTTATCGCTGGGAAAGCATTCTCTTATAATATTCTCATGTTTTTCGGTTAGTTTATTGACTGCTACTCCTTGGATTAAATATGAGTCAGGATATTAACCAGTTATTCATCATCCTGAAGAGGTTAAAAAAAATGCTTATGGATACCAATGAGGAGGCAAAGAAGGCATCCAGCATAGCAGCCAAACTAAGTGGAGAATTTGAGCAAGAGATAAGCACGGATCTTGACTCAATACAAGTGGAGATAGATAAAGTAATAGATGATCTTGACGCCGCCCTTGAGGAGGGAAAGACACTCAGGGAGGATCATATTGAATTGGAAAAGAAGCTTAGAGCCGGGCTAGATGATGAAGAAAACTACAAGACTAACGCGGAGCATATACAGGAAGAGAGAAGACAGGAAAGAGAAGAAAAAAGCAGTGATTTACGCACTCTAAGACGAGATCCTATCAATAGATAACTTGTTATCTCGGTATATTCCTTTATCCTCATCCCGGAAACAATGATATCTGCGTAGAACTCGGTCGCCGATCTCTTGTTCAAGGTATCCGATTATTCCTTCCTCAACTAGTTCATTTATACGACTCTGAACCAACCCGGGGTTAACATCAATATAGTTACGTTTGAGAATCATCCAGATTTCTCTTGCAGTTAAAAACTGTCTTTTTTGTACTGCATCCACTATTGTTCCATCTAATTCTTCGAAAAAACCCTCATCATTATCGTACTTTCTCAGCTACCCATCACGTTTATTATTATTCTCATACATCCCTCCTCACGCTGCGACAGGACATTTTTCAAGTTAAGTAAACAAAAAGCTATCCAATAAATATTATGAAAAAAATGTGGCGAATATATACGTTCTTACCTAGATCAAAATCAAAGATAAACTGTTCTGGGAGTTCTCTCGATAAAATAAGCCTCTTATTCTCGGCGCAAAGCGCTATCCCTCATGTTGTTATAAGTTTAGTATGTCTGAGAGTTCCATTACGGCTTCTCTGTATTTCTCGTCGCTGGTTAATCGAATGTTAGCCAGTATATGTGCAATGGACTTACCGATATGAGGTTCTAACTGAGTTCCCAGTACACGCATCTCTCTACGTTCCTCAAACTCCTTCTTCTGCTGAAGATAAAGGGTCTTCAACAGTTCTTTTACTCTAGAAGATTTATCCTCTGGAATATTCAGCCCATATGCTTCTAGACCTTTCATGAGTCTGTTCATTAAATCTTCTTGCCATGCCTGATACTCTTCATCGTTTATCATGGTTTCATCGAGGTAGTATGATACATGGAAGCTCCACGCTGTAGCGCGGTAATAGGGCTGGATCTTGTTCTGGACTATTTCCTCTCTTACCTGTCTGATTAGGCCGGCTTCCTTTAGGAGCCTCAAATGGTACATGATACTACTATAATTCTTATCCAGTTCATTCACTAGATCAGCCGCACTCATCTCCTTATGCGTAACTAGATGGAGTATATTTCGTCGGAGTTCATCGCTCAGTAGCTTCGCGACCTCGGGGTCTTTTATGACCATTAAGCCCTTAGGCTCCATAGTTATTGTTTGTCTCCTTTCTTATTTGAAGCATTCTTACTGCCTATATAAGATGCACCTGTACCGATTAAACACAGGATGAAGAACACCATGAATGTGTTCTGTATACTTTTCAATAGCTTTGGATAGAGCGCGGGTATAATCGATGCAGTGCCCAGATTTATCGCCAATAGGGTCATGGCGATTCCTTGACTGAACATCTGACCAAGCAGCCTCATGGTCCCAACTGTAGAGGAAGCCACACCGAGAAGACTTTGATCAACGCTGCCCATGATAGCATTCGTGTTTGGGCTGCTGAAAAAGGCAAGACCAGCGCCTAGAATCAGTAAGCAACATGTGATGTATAGGATTGATGAATCAATTTTAATGATTGCGAGTGGCGCCAACGCGATTGCGGTTACCATCATGCCTAGTGAGGCTAGCCGTGATGGAGCTATTTTGTCGCTGAGCCTACCAGCGATGGGGGACAATATTGCTTGTATGATAGGGGATGCCATCAAGATAGTTCCAGCTGCCTGTGCGTCCAGTCCCTTGTGGTATTGGAGGTACATGCTTAGAAGGAATGTAAGGCTGTAGGTGGCGCTGAAACTTATCAAGGCGGCGATGTTGAACAAAGAGTATGCTCTGTTGGTTCTGAATACGCTGAGGTCCAATACAGGATTCTCTACATTCTCCTCGATATAGATGAAAACACCTAGGAGCACCAATCCGATGGCTATGGGTAGATAGGCTGACAGATATGGCAGCTTGGACATACCATACATTAGAGCCAGAAGCATCAAGCTGAAAGAGACTGAACCAACTATGTCGAATTTACCTGTGTCCTTCTCGCGCCACTCCATATTCAGTTTCGTTAAAATCATCCCGATTATAAGTAAACCTAGGCCCACATTTACTAGGAATATACTTCGCCACCCAAAGTTTTTCGTCAAAAAGCCCCCAATGTAAGGACCGGCGCTTAGCCCAACGTATACCGATGCTATCGATGTACCTAGCATTCTTCCACGCTCCTCCGGGGAAGCCACGGATACAAGGATAGCTAGACTGGTTCCAAAAATCATGGATGCCCCAACGCCCTGTAAGGCTCTGAAGAGTATCAGGGTGCTTGATGTGGGGAAACATGCGAGGAGAGCTGATGAGATGCTGAATAGAGTTATTCCATAGAGGAAGACCCGTTTTCGTCCATACATATCAGCAATCCTGCCGAATGGAATCAAAAACATAGCTGATGCAAGCAGGTAAGCTAGGCTAGCCCAACTCATAGATACAGCGTCTAATGTATACTCGGCCGCTATACTCGGTAAGGCTATGTTAAAACTGCTCCCACTGAAGGGAGTGAGAAAACTGCTTAGTATGACAGTAACTAATACTGCACGTTTATCCAGTTCCATTCTAGGCGTACTGGTCTTGGCCCTTTGAGTATTTTTCGTATTCACGGTTAATTATTACCTGTTTAAGGTGCTGTACACACTCCCAGACCTCAACATAGCTCGTATAGAGAGGCACAGGAGTAAGCCTAATGGTGATTGGTGGACGGAAATCAGCCAAGACACCCCGGTTACGCAGCGCCAAGTCAATTCGTTTTCCCTCCGTGTGCATTAATGCAACGTGTCCGCCTCTGCGCCCCGGTTTCCTTGGGTTACCTATGCTGAAGTTGTATGGGTCGCCTGTTAGTTCTGCGTCTACTAGGTCCATGAGGTATTTGGTTATCTTGAGGCTCTTCTTTCTGATATTCTCGATTCCTACCTCGTCAACCATCATTGATGAGCCATAGACTGGTGCCTGTGCAAAGTTGCTGGGGTTGCCTACATACCATGCTTCTGCATCTCCTGCGGGTTTGAACTTTGTCTCAAAGCCGAATCTATTGCTCCAGCTGTTTCCCCACCATCCGGGCATCCCGGGCATGGTGCCGAAGTGCCGGCGGTTCACATAGAGTCCTGCGATAGCTCCGCTTCCTCCATTCATGTACTTGTAGTTGCACCAAAGAGCAAAGTCTACACCCCATTTATCGAAGTAGTGGGGTACTATGCCTATGCTGTGGCAGCAGTCGAACCCGATTTTGATTCTATGTTCATGGGCTGCCTTTGTGAGCCGCTCAATATCAAGTAGTTGTCCGCTTGTGAAGTAGACACTTGGGAGGAAACATACGGAGACTGTGTCATCCATTGCTGCAATGATGTCATCTTCATCGATGGTATTGCCGTCCCTGCTCTTCACCAGTACAAGGTTCTCGTCAGGGTCTTGTCCTTTGAGCCTAATCTGTCCCCAAAGTGCGTAGAGGTCGCTTGGGAAGTTGAGCTCGTCCGCTAGTATCTTGGTTCGTTTGCCTTCTGGTTGGTAGAATGTGCTTATAAGTACGTGGATGTTGATTGTGGCTCCCGCTGCCATGATTACTTCGTCTGGGTCGACTCCAACGAGTTTTGCTTGGTATTCACGTGTTTTCTTTCCTACGTCGCTTCCTCTGCTTGTGAGGTTTTTCCAGAGGTTTATCTCGTTCTGGATGCCTTTCTCGGCGTAGGTGCTCATGAGTCCTAGACTGTTTCCCTCAAAGTACTGGATGGGACGTTTGGCTGTTATTCCGTCTAGTCCGAGGGTTTCTCTTTCTGGGATGTAGAACTCCTTTCGCCACTTGGCTAGTGGGTCTTGTTTGTCGAGTTGTTCTCCGTATGATCTTGACGTGTTCAAATTATTTCACTACTACAGAACTTTGTAGTAATATGTTATTTATAAATATGTTGTAGTACAGAACTCTGTAGTAGAAACTTAGCGCCGCTTAGACATAATAATGCCCTTACAACGGTCAGCATAATCACAGTATTCTAGACAGCTTGGGAGTTCCTTTTTCTTCTCCCATTTTGCACCACAGTCAAGGCACTCCCCCTCATCCTCATCACTCCAGACCTCAACCCTGCCACCGCACTCCTTGCAGACCTCATACTCAACACTAGGGCGTACAAAATCATCTATACCGGGACAAAAGTT
>WJJC01000072.1 GCA_014729945.1 Candidatus Bathyarchaeota archaeon | reverse complement strand
CACTCATACCGATGCTGGTGGTGGGCATTATACAGCTGAAGTCACCCATATCTGTGCTGCCCGTACTATGACCACGGTGTTTGATCTCATCTTCTCCGTATAGGTCTATCACCGAATTTACGAGTACTTTCTCAAGGCTCTTATCACGTGTATATGGCATATAACCGGGGTGATCTGTTATCTCTACTTCTGCTCCTACTGACAATGCACCTGCTCGGAGCGCCCTATTTACCTTGGTGTTAGCGTCCTTGATGGCTTCAACGGTTTTCCCCCTCACGTAGCTCTCCATGGTTACGTCCGCGGGTACGTTGTTAACTATCTCACCGCCCTTGGTGATAATTGGGTGCACCCGTATAGTGTCCTCGTCCTTGAAGGTCTCCCTGTTGGCGTGTATCCCCATTAGCCCCATCATGGCTGCGTTGAGGGCGTTGATCCCTTTATGAGGTGACCCCCCTGCGTGGGCTTCCTTGCCGATGTAATGAACTAGTTTTCCTATGAATCCGTTATTGCTTCCCCCTACGCCAACTAGTTCTGTTTGATCCATGGCGCTATGGCTTCCAATACATAGATCTATGTCATCCATGGCTCCAAGTCGAATGAATTCCTGTTTACCGCCGAAGAACTCTAGTTTGCCCTCCCCTCGCAGCTTATTCCGGTAATCGATCTCTATGTATTCCTCGGCTGGCACCGCCAACATGACGATATCCCCCTGTAGATGCTCTTTAACCACGTCTAAGCCGTAGCCGACTCCAAGCATTGCCGCCATCTGGCTGTGATGTCCACAGGCGTGGATGTTTCCTGTTGCTTGATGAGCCTCAGGGTGAGCGGGTATATGTAATGCGTCTAGTTCTCCCACTATCCCGATCTTTGGCCCTGTTCTGTCTCCCTTTAGGTATGCTTTGCTTCCCGTGATGGCTATCCTGTTCTCATATTCCCATTCCATCTCCTCGTATTTCCGCTCGGTTAATTCGGCTGTCTTGAATTCTTTGAAACCCAGCTCAGGGTACTCCCATATGGCTTGGGCGTATTTGATTATCTCTTCTGCTCTTCGATCTATCTCGGCTAGAGCATTCTTTTTCAGCTCTTTTTTATCCATATCTATTCGAGTATTCTCTGTGAATCAAGGATTTAAGAAAGGTGATTAAAGCCGTTTATCTATCATTCCTTGTAGATAAAACACTGGATAAGCGCCGAAGAGTACACCAGAGATAAACGATAACAAGTACATTAAAAAGAAGACTGATGGAGGGAATGGCAGTCTTATGATAAAATGCATAAACAATACATTACTAAGAGCCGATACTCCACATCCTAATACAAGGCCTAACCTGGACTCGTCTCCAAACATCATAATAAAAACGTCAATGACTAAACCCTGAACAGCGCTTATAGCAATAACAACTACGCCATGATAACTGAATAACACCGCTTCAACCAGTCCCTTGAGCAACCCTGTGATAGTCGCTGTTCCATGTTTACGGATCCTCTTCGCGGCTAATGCTATCATAACTAAGTGGAAACCAGCTAAAATCTGCCCAGTTCCCATAGGAAGAATTGGAATAGTCTTCAGATAATTTCCCAGATATCCTATGGGTACACTGAATAACGCACTAATAGATGTGAACACTATAATTGTAGATAACTCTCTTGTAGTAAATTTCAAGAAGATCCCTTTTTCAAATGAATTGAGTTCTATATTCCTATAAGTTTTAGTTTTCACCTAGAAATACCTGAATATTACCCCAGAACCAATATTAGCTCCATAAACATATTGGGTGGTATTAGGTGAAGATGATGAAGCTTCTAGAATACGAAGCTAAGGAGTACTTCAAGAAATACGGTATACCCACCCCTGAGGGCCAAATGGTTGAGTCTCCGGAAGATGCAGGAAAATATGTTAAATCCTTGGGTAAACCCGTAGTAATTAAAGTACAGCTTCCAGTAGGTGGGCGAGGAAAAGCCGGCGGCGTTAAATTCGCTGATACACCAGACGAGGCAGCGTCCGTGGCGAAGGAACTTTTAAACAAGAAAATCAAGGACCTCAAAGTCGAGAAACTATACGTGGAAGAGAAAATCGACATAGTAAACGAGATCTATCTCGGAGTCACCATTGACCGTAACAAGAGGAAGCATGTTATTCTAGCCTCAAGTGAAGGGGGCATGGATATTGAAGAGGTAGCCGAGAAGACCCCTGAAAAGATTGTGAGGTTTTACGTAGACCCCATCACAGGATTAAGGAGTTATCACGCTAACTATATCGCATCCAAGATGGGGTATAGTGATGGTATGATGAGAGGCTTCGCCTCTTTCGTTTCCAAGCTGTATGAACTCGCAGTAGATATGGACGCCGAACTAACTGAGATAAACCCCCTAGCCGAGATAAAAGATGGATTCATAGCAACCGATGCCCGACTCAATGTTGATAATAACTCTCTTTTCCGTCACAAAGAACTTGAAGAACGACAGCTTGAGAGTTACCAGGGAGAGCTAACCGAAAGGGAGATGGAAGCAAGATCCAAGGGACTCACATATGTTGAGCTTGATGGAGATATCGGGATAATAGGTAACGGAGCAGGGTTAACCATGGCTACCCTTGATACAGTAATGTTACAGGGTGGAAAAGCAGCGAACTTCCTTGATCTAGGTGGAGGCGCTACACCTGATAGGATAGAGAAAGCAGTTAAATTCGTTTTACAGGATAAACGTACCCGAGCATTATTTGTTAACGTACTGGGTGGCATTACTCGTTGTGATTATACTGCAGAGGGCATAGTAGCGGCTCGCGAAGAGTTGGGAGTAAAGAAACCCATTGTGGTTCGTATGATGGGTACCAATGAGGAGGAAGGGAAGCAGATACTCAGGGAGAATGGTATCGACTCATTAGACTCCATGGAGGAAGCGGCTGAAAAAGCCGTGAAACTAGCGGGAGGAGAAAAATAATGGTACGATTCATCGATAAAGACACCAGAGTAGTTGTACAGGGAATCACAGGTAGTCAAGGAGAGTTTCACACAAAACTGATGAAAGAATACGGTACAGAGATAGTAGCCGGTGTCACACCTGGAAGAGGTGGACAGGAACTAGAAAAAACACCTGTCTATAACACCATACTTGAAGCCAGTGAAAACCATGAAATCGACGCTAGCATAATTTTTGTTCCCGCACCTTTCGCATTGGACGCTGCCTTTGAAGCACTTGAAGCTGAACTTGACCCCGTTGTTGTGATCACTGAAGGTGTTCCAATAAACGATAGCATCAAGATCGTTGCTAAGGCTAAACAGTTGGGAACGACAATCGTAGGACCAAACACACCTGGTGTAATCAAAGCCGGTGAATCAAAAATGGGTATAATGCCTGCAAAGGTCTTCAAGAAAGGAGATATTGGTATAGTAAGTCGAAGCGGCACCCTCTTCTATGAGATCGCTTCCCAGATAACACAGAATGGTCTGGGTCAGAGCACCTGCGTTGGCTTAGGAGGCGACCCAGTAGTAGGCCTGGATTATATTGACATGCTAGAATGGTTCCAAGAAGACCCAGAGACCGAAGCTGTTGCACTGATTGGTGAGATCGGTGGCAACGCCGAGGAGCGAGCAGCCAAATACATCGATGAAGATGGCTTCACTAAACCAGTTGCAGCTTACATCGCTGGCCGTGCAGCTATACCCGGTAAAAGAATGGGGCACGCTGGAGCTATCATTCAGGGGTCAACTGGCACTGCTGAGAGTAAGATTACTGCTCTACGTGAGGCTGGTGTAGCTGTAGGAGAATTACCTGGACAGGTTGCTGAGGAACTTAAGAAGCTTATCTAGTTTTCTAGTAGCTTCAATAATTTTTCTATCATTTTGAATGTTAACCCCCAGACGGTCTCTCCTTGAACCTCAAAAACAGGACCCTCCCATCCTTTAACTACTGCATAGGTTTTTCCCTTCTTTATCTCGCTGAGTGGCGCCCAGATGTATTTAGTTAACTCATAGTTTAACGTAACCTCTGGGTAATCATCAAAACGGAAAACCATTGGTTGAACTGCTAAAGTCTTTCTTACGGCTGAATAGACTGGTTCCATGAATCCAATGACTTTTTTATTGCTCAGATCGATATTTGTTTCTTCAAGAACCTCCCTTACAGCGGTATCTATGAGGGTGTTATCCTGTAGGTTTTTCTTTCCACCCGGGAACGCCATATCTCCGCTCCATGGGTCATCATCCACTTCTGCTCTCTTGACTAGGAAGAACTCTAAATCATTTTTATTAGGCTTGACTAGTATAGCTACGGCTGCTTGTGCATTACTCCATGGTTTTGGAGCTAACGTTTCTGTTAGTTTTTTTATTATGCTATCGGGGGTCAAGCTTATACCAATCTCATCTCTTCGTTACTTATCTAAAATGTTATGTTTTCTAATATACTTTAGAATCATCTCATCTAGTTGGGCCTCATTAGGGTAATGGTGGATATATCTTAATCGTTGGTTAAGGAACTATCATAACCAAATTTAGAAGCCTTTATGTGCATCACCTCATATATTATTCGATTTAAGCTAGGCTAAAAGAGGAAACACCTTGACTCAAAACAAAGAAGTAGAAAATCCGTTGGAGAAACAACAGAAGCAAATGGAAGCCATAAAACAAAGAATGGGCAATGTCAAACACAAGATCGCAGTAATAAGCGGTAAGGGTGGTGTTGGAAAAACACTCGTAACCGTTAATCTTGCTACAGCCTTGTCAAATAATGGTAACCAAGTAGGGGTATTTGACGCTGACTTAACTGGGCCTTGTGTACCTAAGATGCTTGGACTAAAAGGGAATAAACTTCAAAGTGGACCCGCTGGAATAGGTCCAGCTGAAGGTTCACTGGGTATAAAAACAGTATCAATGGATTTCCTCTTACCCAACGATGAGAGTCCTGTAGTATGGAGAGGACCACTAAAAATGGGTGCCATCCGGCAATTTCTCGGTGAAGTAAACTGGGGTAAACTCGACTATCTATTAGTAGACTTACCGCCAGGAACCGGTGATGAGAGTTTAAGCATCCTACAACTACTTCCTGAGATGGATGGCGTAATAATCGTTACAATCCCTAGCGAGGTAAGTCAGGGTGTTGTCAAGAAGGCAGTTACATTCGCACGGAAAATGAATGTACCCATATTGGGCATAGTGGAGAATATGACTGATATGATATGTCCCCACTGTGGCAAGAGCATAGAGATATTCAGCAAAGGTGGAGGAGCCAAGATAAGCGAAGAGATGGATGTGGCTCTGCTGGGAAGTATACCTATGGACCCCAGAATTGCAACTGCGAGCGACTTGGGAACACCATTCGTAAAAAGTCACCCAGATACACCAGCCGCCAAGGAGTTTTCTCAGATAGTCAGCAAGATTGAAAAGAGGATAAAGAAATGAAAATAGCCGTAACATCGACAGGAAATAGTATGGAATCACAGGTTGATCCAAGATTTGGAAGATGTACCACATTTTTAATCGTGGATACTGGGACCATGCAAGCAGAATCCATTCCAAACAGCAGTGTTTCAGCAGCTCACGGAGCCGGAATAGGTGCAGCTCAAAAAGTAGCTTCTCTTGGAGTAAACGCAGTGATAACAGGTCATGTAGGCCCAAACGCTCATACTGCTTTATCAGGAGCAGGATTAGACATCTATACCACTCCTGATGGAACCGTAAGAGAAGCAGTTGAAAAACTAAAAAAAGGCGAACTTGTCAAAGTGAGCTCCCCCACAGTAGGAGGACATTTTGGTCAAGGACGCGGAAGAGGCCGAGGTAATCGCCCAAGAGATTAAGGTGAATGATAATGGTAAAAGTTGTAATACCCGTAGCAGATGAGAAAGGTGAGAGAGTATCAGCCCACTTTGGTCGGGCACCATACTTCGCATGGTTTGATGTAGAATCAGGAGAAATCGTTGATAAAGGAATTGCCCCAAATGATAGCAGTCATTTCGGTGGACAAGGACTACCACCTGAGAGAATGATGGCCTTGGGAGCAGATATCGTTATCTCTGCAGGTATGGGAATGAAGGCTATTCAGATGTTCCAGAACAGTACTGTAGCTGTCCTACAAGCAGTCAATGAGAGCACAGAGCAGAGTATCAAAGACTATGTCGAAGGAAATCTACAGGAACTAACTGAGGGATGCCTCCACGCTGAAGGCCATGAACACTAATCAATCTTTAAAAATCTCAGTAGCTAGTGGCAAAGGCGGTACAGGTAAAACACTTGTAGCCATAAACTTGGCGCTTTCCGTTAAGGCCGATCAGCTACTGGATTGTGACGTTGAGGAACCCAATGATCACCTCTTTCTAGATCTGACCGAGTTAAAAAATGAAGCAGTTAAGATACTCGTACCAGAGATAGATGAAGAAAAATGTACATATTGTAGGAAATGCGCCGAGTTTTGCCAATTTAATGCACTATTTGTGGCAGGTGAATCAGCTATGGTGTTTAATGAACTATGCCACAGCTGCGGAGGATGTAAATTAATCTGTCCCGAAGGTGCAATCACTGAGAAACAAAGGACACTTGGTAACCTATTCATCGGTAAGGCAGATAAGATGGAGCTCGTATACGGTGAACTAAATATAGGAGAAGCCATTGCGGTTCCAATCATATCCGCCGTAAAAGAACATTCTAAAAAGAAGGGACTAGTGGTTTTAGATTCTCCCCCCGGTTCAGCCTGTCCTGTTGTTGAATCCGTCTTGGACTCTGATTACGTTATTATGGTTACTGAACCCACACCATTTGGTTTACACGACCTAGAGGTGGCTACAGAAGTAGTAAAGCAACTAGATATCCCCCTCGGCGTTGTTGTAAATTTTGCTGGAATAGGAGATCGCGGTGTCTACGAGTTCTGTAAGGATAATGATCTACCAATAATTATGGAGATACCATATGACAGAAAAATAGCTGAACTCTACTCCCGTGGTATTCCCTTCACAGATGAAATGACTGAATGGCGAAAAAAATTCCAAGACCTACTGAAGACAATAGAGGAGCAAATAAAATGAAGCAAGTAACTATTCTAAGCGGCAAAGGCGGAACAGGAAAAACCACGATTACTGCAAGTTTTGCAGCGTTAAGTGAGAACACAGTGTTTGCCGACTGTGACGTGGATGCTAGCAACTTACATCTACTTCTAAACCCGACAGTGAGAGAGACCATCGAGTTTAAGGGATTAAATGTTGCTATGATAAACCCGGACAAATGCATAGAATGCGGTAAATGTATGGAGCTATGCAGGTTTAACGCTATACATGACTTCAAAGTTGATCCTATTCACTGTGAAGGATGCAAAGTATGCGTGGTTAATTGTCCTGTGGAGGCAATAGATTTCAATGAGCGGGTATGCGGTCATGCTTACATCAGCGACACAGAGTATGGCCCAATGAGTCATGCAAGATTAACTCCGGGAATGGAGAACAGTGGAAAACTAGTTACCCTAGTTAGACAAAATGCTAGTAAACTAGCTGAAGAACAGGATAAAGGTCTTGTTCTAGTAGATGGGTCTCCTGGAATCGGGTGTCCCGTAATAGCCAGTATAGCAGATATTGATGCATCAATAGTAGTTGTAGAACCAACCCTAAGCGGAATTCATGATCTTAAACGGGCAATACAGTTACTTGACCATTTTGAAGTGAAACCACTAGTTGTTATCAACAAATACGATATCAACAATGAAAACAGTGAAGAACTGGAAAAATATTGCAGTGAAAATGATCTGCCTCTACTAGGGAAAGTACCTTTTGATCCCTCTGTAACAGAGGCTATGGTTCAGGGTGTACCTATAGTCAAATATGATCCAGATACTATGGCTTCCAAGTCAATTAAGGTGGCTTGGAAGAAATTTAATGAAATAGTATTATCCTGACTCAATGTAGGGTGACACTACTTCTTTCACACTTTTTCCTTGTTCCACTAATTTTATCTCAATATTCAGGGCGTCTAAGATGTTCTTGGCTCCAGGCCCCATCTCTCCAGTAAGAACTAGATCCACATTGTTCTCCTTGAGCGCCCTTGCTGCTAAGGGACCGGCTCCTCTCTCTGGTGTTTCTCCTGGATTGGATATTAATTCAACAGAATCTATCTTTGAGTCTTTTATGGTAACTATGGTAAATTTTGATGTACGTGAAAATGTATCTGCTACCTTATTGCTGAGTTTCCGTTTTCCCTCCGTTGGTATTGCGATTCTCATTTTGATCACATAAAAAGGGGTGAGGTTTATTTGTCCTCTGTTTTTCCTAGTTCGGTCAGTCTTTTCTTTATCTGCTCCATTTCCGCATTCAAGTATTGAAGCTGGCTCTCAAGGTACTCTTTCTCTGATGCTGGTGTAGCTGTTGGTGCTGTTGTTGGTGTAGCGGGCATCGTTGATGGGTCAATTTCTTCTTGGTTTGCCCACCACCATCTTGGTAGCCATGGGAATCTGGCGCATTTTGTTGGATCCGTTCCACTGAATCCTCGTCCTCTTCCATATTGGAATCCTGGGCGTTGATAGGGTGGTAGATCTCTGAACGGTCCGTTTCCTGGGTATCTATTTCTTCTTCCGTTTCTCATTTTATTTATTCACCTTTATGTGCATTTACACATATTGTTATTGTGTGTTATTGCACGGAATTATTTAAATATTGTGATAATGCACATAACCATATGAAGCGTGGAAGAAGACGACGGGGAAGATTTGGAAGAAAACCCCACCCAGTATACATTGGCCACACACCACCAACCAGAGCCTTCAACCCGATACCAGAACCCCATGGAGAGCCAATAAACATAGAACCCGCAGAACTCGAAGCTATAAGACTAACAGACCTTGAGAACCTAAATCAGGAAGAAGTAGGTGAGAGAATGGGGGTAAGCCGTGGAACAATCTGGCGTTTACTAAAGAGAGGAAGAACAAAGATCGCTAAAGCCCTCGTAGAAGGAAGAAGAATAGAGATAAGAGAACCACCAGAATGACTCGCTAGTGTTATAACAATAAAAAGATAAACTATAGGTGAATTGTCGCCTATAATAAATCAATATTTTCCCGGATTGGAAGAGATACCTTGGACCTGTATCGGTGAATACCCTACCGATATTGAGAAATTGGAGAACATGGGCGAAGCAAGAGGCTTTTCAAATCTCTATATTAAGCGAGATGATCGAGCAAACCCTGTTTACGGAGGCAATAAGGTTAGAAAACTAGAGTATCTATTAGCTGATGCCCGAGAAAAAGGGAAAAAGACACTGATAACTCTAGGAGCAGCTGGTAGTAATCAGGTTCTCGCCACAGGGATATTCGGTAAAGAGCTTGACTTCAATGTGATGGGTGTCATGATGGATCAACCTAACGCAGAGTATGTAAGAAAAAACTTGTTACTTGACAAATATTATGACATTAAACTGGTTTACACAAAAGACACAACAACCGAGATTGCAACCTTCGCAGCTGAGTACCTCAAACTAGTGCTAAGTGGCTCTAAACCCTATTTCATAACCATTGGCGCTAGCAGCGAGATAGGCAATATGGGATTCGTTAACGCTGCTTACGAGTTGAAAGAACAAGTAGATAACGGTGCCCCTGAACCTGATTATATTATTGTTGCATGTGGGTCTATTGGAACCTCCGCTGGATTAAACCTTGGATGTAAGCTTGCTGGACTCCAAACCAAAGTAATTGGTGTAAGAGTTGCCATGCCATGGCTAGTGACAAAGTGGCGCATGAAACGAATGATACGTGATCTCAACCAGTTTATGCAGAAACATGATTCTTCGGTCCCACTTGTCGATGTCAGGGATGACGATCTAATACTCCTTGAGGATTATCTGGGTGAGGATTACGCTTGTTTCACTGAGTGTGGATGTGGCTGCGTCGATGATATGATGAGACTGGAGAATATATCCCTAGAACACACTTACACGGGTAAAGCTCTTGGAGGAGGTTTGGATTGGTTAAGGAAACAGGATGAGACCGATTCAACTATATTATTCTGGAATACTTACAACTCTAGAGACCTAAGGGAAAAAGCAGCCACCATTGACTATAAGACCCTACCAAAAGAGTTCCATAAATACTTCACCGAACCACTACAGGAAGAGACCTGGGAGGGTTAGAGTTCAACCTCTTTCCCTGATTCTCTGGGCTCCCAATCTTTAATGTGTTTGAACGCTGCGTCCACGCCATTTCTCAGGAATGCTGTATCCGCGTTAACTGCGCAGAAAAGGAATCCCCTTTCTATTGCTTCATTGATATTGGTTGGTCCAGGTGTAGTGAAACAATGCATACCAGGTGCTACACCTGAGTCTCTACCGGCTTCAACTATCCTATCAAGGGTCTTCAAGAACTCTGGGTTTGTGTAATCCTTGTGTATACCCATGTCTAGGCTCAAGTCACTTGGTCCAACGAAGCAAGCGTCCACTCCCTCAACGCTGAATATTTCCTCTATGTTTTCTACTCCTTTCGCTGTCTCTATCATTACTACGCAGAGTGTTTCCTCGTTGGCAGTCTTGAAATAATCCGGGTCTCTGAAGGCTGCTAGTCTGGGTCCGGCGCCGCGTTCACCCCATGGTGGATACTTCATTAATCTAACCATATCTTCTGCCTGTTCCTTGGTCTCTATCCTGGGGCTTACTATACCAGTTGCTCCGGCGTCCATGACCTTCTTTATCCATATCAAGTCTGTCCACGGAATCCTGCACATGGGCATACATTGCTTCCGAGCGTATAGCATGCTCTGTACCATGAAATGGTAGGTTTCTGGACCGTAGGCGCTGTGCTCCATATCGCAGACCAGCCAATCCCATCCCATGTCAGCTAGGTACATTGTCATATCAGGATGACCAATTGTAACCCAGGTTCCTAGGGCAGGTTTTCCGGCTTTGAGTTTTCTCTTTACTATATTCTTCATATCTTTGGATCCGCGTTTTGGAGATAAAACAATGTCGCGGAACCAGAAGATTTGAATCATATTGGAGTATGTGAGGTATGGTGAGTTATTTGGAGGGCTGGGTTTATGCTTTGCTTGCGGTTGTTTGCTGGGGGTTTGAGGCAATAATTGTGAAGGCCGCCGGTGATGGTGTTGATTCGATAACGGGGACAGGTATAGGGTGTATAGCAGCGGGGATAGTATTTCTTATCTATCTAGGTGGAACGGGTAGATTAACGGGGATTGTGGTGAACAAATCTGGGTTGTTTTATGCCGGTGCTGGGATAGTTAGCTTCGCTGTTGGGCATTATCTGTACTATACTGCTATAACAAAAACTGGTGCATCCTTTAGCGCGAGCTTGGTGGCTACATACCCGTTATTAACCGTAGTGATAGCTGCGTTATTTTTCGGTGAACCCCTAACCATACGAAGCGCAATAGGCACTTTGCTTATAGTAATAGGCGGATTAGTCTTACTGGTTTAAGCCTTATCCAGCCATTGTAAGTATATCAAAGTTAAAGAAGATTTTAACAACATAAAGCACTATCACGGCTACGAGGTTTTGAACCGCGAATCTGTAATAATCCGGTTCTTCTCTGCTGAAATATAATGCTCCAAGGATTGGTGGAACGACTAAGAAAAACCAAAATGTCCAATAAACAATAAACACAGTATT
Source organism: Candidatus Bathyarchaeota archaeon (assembly GCA_014729945.1). Next base: position 14,062 of record WJJC01000072.1, on the reverse strand, counting down.
CACCAAGGAAATCAACGTAAACTCAAGCAATCCCTGCATTGATGGAAACAGGGTTTTTGTAAAATAGAGAATCAAGGCTGATACTATGGAAACAACGGTAAGGACTAGGTTAAGCAGCGTCCATTTTGGTAAAATTCGTTTAAATAGGGTTTCTAAATCCATCAGAGATACCTATTGTTGTACGTGGTTTATTGGGCTTCCTGTTCTGCTGGTTCTGGTTCTATCCAACTAAACTTCTTTTCAAGGGTCTTACTGTAATAGTTACGCCAATCATAATTCACCTTTTTACCCCAGTCAAGGAAGACCCGTGGATCCACGTAACTCTTCAGACTGGTGTTAAGATTATAATCTTTGGTTAGCTCCTTCACCTCAATCCTGAGCTTTGTTTTCTCTATCAGTTCTTTGTCTTTATGTTTGCGGTTTTCTAGGCGTTCCTTTAGTTTGGCTATTCTTTCCCTATGCTTGGCTTTAGTGTCTCGGATGCGTTTTCTACCGTTCCTGATTACTCTTCGCTTTGATCTTATCCTGTTTTTTATGCCCTTAGTGGCTCGCTCTTCTTTTTCACGCCACTCTAATTCCTTTTTATATTCCTCAAGCTTTTCTTTATCTGCGATTAGCTTCGCCTCATATTTGGCGATACGCTCCTCATATCTGCGATTTGTTTCCAGTATCCTTTCCTTGTATTTGAGAACATTATTACGTGCCCTCTCTTTACGCTCTTTTAGACGCTCTTTTTGCCTCTCTAGGCTTTTCTGCCATGAAGAAGATATGGTTTTTTTATGGTTACAGGTTACGGCTGCTTCGAGGTTAGCTATTGTTGCCACATGTTTTTTCACGTACTCTGGGGCAGATGGGTCAAGCTCTATTTCTTTGAGTTTTTCCTCTACTGCCTCTGTTGCGTGACATGTCCTGAAGACCTTGGCTGTAATACCTTCCATAACCTCGTCTAGGAACTCGCTTACCACGCTGCTGTTTACCTCATCGAAGAGGGTGTTACCGTCGCTGTCTTTCATGAACTCTTTCAGGTTCTCAATGACTTTCTCATCCAGTTTCGCTGTTTGTACGAGTCTGACGCTATCCTTGCCTAGGAAGTCGAATGTTACTGTCCCATCTCCGTTTATTTTTATATGTTCGGCTCTTAGGCTTGATGCTCCTACGGTATCTGCTTCCTCTTCTTCGTCTTTTTCGTCTCCTACCCTGAAGTTTAGCTCATTAATCAAGTAACATACTGTGGCTGTCTTCCGTCTCTTCAAATCTTCGTGGGTTAGGTTATTGTGGATGAATTTCTCTATCTTTTCAAGATTCTCTTTGAGCTCTATTGCTTTGTTGAATTTCTCTATCTCTTTTCTCTGCTTAATGGGGCTGCTATCATGGGGCCAGACATACTTCATCTTACCGGATAGCTTGTCTCGCCACCTAGCGATCCATATGCTCTCTGGATCCCATATGATGTCTTTCCAATTTCCTTCTGGTATCTCCGCGTCTGGGCTTAGATTCAGCTCGATATCTTCATGAGTAGGCCCCTCTTTCCATTTTCCTCTCAGTGGGTGCTGCCCTCTTCCCATGAATATGCTGCTAGGTTCCACCATATAGTTACCAAGCTCACATCTCTCTCCATCAATTATTGCCCAACCATATTTCTCTTTATTAGCCTCACGAATCTTTTTTCGCTCTTCGCGACGTTTCTTCTTTTCTTCCCTGCTGAGGTTTTTCTTGCGTTTGCGCTCGGCTACAATCATCTTGTGTATTGGGGCGTAGTCGATATCATCAGGCTTTACCTCCCTCCCCATTAACTCGCTTAGATCGCCGTGAAAGTTCCAAGCGAACACAGGGTCTTCAACGTATGGTGTCCCTATTTTTGCTGCCCAAGCGACCACCCTTTCTTCTTCTTCAGGTGTTAGTTCATGCCATTCACCCTTGATTTTTACGGATAGCCCTTTTGCTTCATACTTTGGGGGCACCATGACGCCGTTATGATGCATTGACTTCATGTTGTAGCCTCTGACTTTTTCACATAAGCCTTGGGTATATTTTAAAGATTTACCAAAAACGTTCTTAGTAATCATAATATGATACGGTTACTAGACAATTTTGATGACCGGGTCGAAACCTATTAAACGGGATGAAATCATGGGGGTCTTAACCCTCGTTCTGCTATTCATCTCAGTCGTAGGTGGACGTGAGATTGGCAATTATTATGCTGGTTATCAGGAGATGACTGAGCTAAAGATACTCTTTGAGGTCTCTGAAGAGGAGCTGTCTAGGTACATCTTAGACTTAATTGAAGGGGGGGATCCAACTCTTGAAATTGGCTTGATTATAGCTTCCCCTAATGCTGATAACGCTGCAGATATTGTAACTAGTCCCCCAGATTATGTAAATAGATGGCTTATCGGTTTGACTGTCAGCCCCGTTGTGGTAAACCAGCCCGAAGCCTCAGACATGGAACTAAACATGTACCTAGAGGATAACCTCGTAGAAAAAGAACATTATAATTTCGATAAACAAAAAATAAGTTACATCAGCTATACTAAACGATCATTCAAGCTAGATATAGAAGACCTTGAAGAATTTAGAAGACTCGTGGAGGAATCTTCCAAGGCCCATGGTGGGGAGGTTAAAGTAATGTTTCAGGGGAGAGTTCACGTGCACCTTCTCTTTCTCGATACTTGGCTTCCATATACTGTAACCCGTTATCCTCTTGTCAGTTCCCCTAGGCCTGATTATGTGGATTCGGTTTGGAGAAGTTATACCGAAGAATCCATATCGAGTCTAAAGATAAATGAGGCAGGATATGTTCTGGTGGAGTTCAGAAACCCAATGCGTTTACATAGTCTAGTAGAAAACGTGACATGTAGCATACTCAAGGATGACAAAATAGAGATGAATATCACCAAGAATGTAAAGATCCCACCCGATTCAACAGGTCAATACATCTTTTCCTTTAGTTTAACTAAACCCGGAAACTACACTTATAGACTAATTTCTAATGCAAGGGTTCTTGCAGAGGGGGATGAACATCTATCAGTTATTCCGTAAAGATACCACTATTTTATCTATACGATCCTCAATAATCATAGACAAGAATATCCACAGGTGAGGACTTTGTTCAGATCAGAAGCCAGAAAAAATTCGAATGTTGAACAATTAGCGTTAAGCATATTTCAACTTCTGAACCGAGCAGAGACACAGTTTGAAGCAATTGATCGGATATTAAAGGAGATAAAAATTTTTTTAGATGTATCCGCTACAGCGATACGTCTTGAAGATGAGGGAGATTATCCCTACTATTTCTTCGACGGGTTCAGTGATACCCACATCGAGATGGAGAACTCACTATGCAACGAAATTATTGATGGGGTACCACAGCTTGCATGCATGTGCGGTAGAGTGCTCATGGAAAAAACGGATCCCGATTTGCCTTTTTTTACAGAAAGCGGGAGCTTCTGGACCAATAATACCAATAAGTTACTGGAAGTCACAACCCTTGAGGATATTGGAGAGACAAGAAACGTATGTAACATAGAGGGATATCTCTCAGTAGCATTAATTCCGTTAAAAAGCTCTGAGGGGGTTATCGGTCTCCTTCAGTTGAACGATGAGGCTCAGGATAAATTCTCGGAGGACCTAATTACATATCTCGAGGGCATCGGAGAGAGTATAGGCATAGCCCTTTCCCGGTTGGAGGAAGAGGATAGGAGAAAGGAGCTTGAAATAGAGAGGAAAAAACTACTTTATCATTACCAACTCAGGATCAGAGAACTTGACTGCTTATACCGGATCAGTAAACTACAGGAAAACCAAGATCTATCCATAGACGATATCTTAAACCTAATTGTAAATCTCTTAACCGATTCGACCCAGTACCCCGATTTAACCGTTGTAAGATTAACCGTCGAAGATCCTGTGTATCTCTCGAAGAATTATATGACTCCTTCTCAAAGTTACAGCGCCATGATTCAAAGCTATGGTCTCGTTGTAGGCAGACTCACAATAGGATACATTGAAGAAAAACCAGAGACTTTCAAAGGACCTTTCTTAGAGGAAGAGATCAAATTGTTCAATCTGGTCTCAGAAACAGTTTCCCGGATGATTGAACGCAAAAAAACTGGGGACTGGAGAAAGAGTCTTGACAGATACGCTCTCATATTAGATGATGATGAGATGCGTCACTTGACAAAGCTGGTGTTAGAAGACATGGCTATCAGCGAGATGGATCGGGAGGAATTCAATATATCTGATCTTCCAGATGACTCTACCCAGAGTTTTGATTCATATATGTCGCTACAATATAACCTAGAACTGAATAGAAAACTAATAATCAAATTACAGAATCTCTTCAAGGGAGAAGAAATTCTATAAATCCATAACATATCTAACCCCTATGACTATCCCAGATGATTTATGTGCTGATTTGGCGTTCATAAATGGTAAAGTAATCACACTTAATGATGATAATGATGTCCACGAAGCAGTGTCGGTTAAAGGTGGTAAAATTCTCCGAGTTGGTAAAAACGCGTTTATACAAGAGACCGTTGGCAACAGAACAAAAATAATCAACCTAGATGGGAAAACACTTCTCCCCGGGTTAATAGACAGTCATATGCATCCCGGTGGTAGCTGGGGCGCTTATCTTGTAAGAGGCGTTGCCTGTGGAACGGATTTTGAATCCGTTGAAGAGATGCTTCAAGCAGTCGCCGAGAAGGTGGATGAGACTCCTGAAGGTAACTGGATTCTGGGCTACAGGATGGATGATGTCAAGATGGGTAGATACCCTACCCTAGATGAACTGGACGAGGTGGCTCCGGATAATCCGTTATATATTCAGAGAAGAGACGGCCATAATGGAGTAGCTAACAGTCTAGCCCTGGAAAAAGCAGGCATTACCAAAGATACACCTGATCCCCATCACGGCAAGATAGAACATGATGAAAAAGGTGAGTTAACCGGTTTACTTCGTGAATCAGCGAAAGACTTGGTTTATCACAAGATGCCTCCTTATAGTTTTGAAGAGTTCTACAAGGGCTTGGAGATGGTTTTTGATGAGTGCTTGAAGCTTGGGTTAACAAGTATTCATGCCAGCATGGTTAGTCCAATCGAGTTCAAGGCAATGCAGGCCTTAAAACGGGATGGAAAACTCAAGATCAGAGTTGCAGTCCATCTGAGTGGTAGAGACGAGGGAATGGTGGAGGGTGCCATAGCCGCGGGCATAGAGACCCCTTTCGGTGATGAGTGGCTTAAGATCACAGAGGCTGAATGGGTTTTTGATACAAGTACTAGTGGAAGAACCGCTGCTTACTATGAATCCTATGTGGGTGAACCGGATAACACTGGTATTCTTCTTTATGATCAGGATGATATTACTGAGAGAGTCTGGCAGGCTCATAAAGCAGGTATCAGGGTGGGGTTGGATGGTGTCGGGGACAGGGGCATTGATCGATCTCTGGACGCCATTGAGGATGCATTAAAGAGACAACCTAGAGATGACCATAGACACAGGATAGAGCACTGTTGCTATGTGACTCCTCCTATACAGGAAAGATTACTAGAACTTGGGGTGATCGACGCATCAGCAACAGCCTTCCTACATGACTTGGGGGATGCATACAAGCAAAACAGAGGCGAAGAAGCTATGAAGTATATGTGGCCTCACAGAAGCCTAATTGATAAAGGAATACCTGCTCCAGGCCACAGCGATGCAAGTATATGTGACCCAAATCCTTGGCTAGGCATTTATAGTATGGTAACGAGAAAAACCAGCAGTGGACAAGTCTTGTATTCCCCAGAGGGGGTGACTCCTACTGAGGCTATCAAGGCTTACTCCATTGATGGTGCTTATGCTGCTTGGGAGGAGGAGATTAAGGGAACAATCGAGTCCGGTAAATTAGCTGATCTAGTGGTTGTTGACCGGGATCCCTTAACCATTGACCATGATGATTTGAATAAGGTAGAGACATTGATGACTGTGGTTGATGGTAAACTAGTGTTTGAACGCTGATTTTTTATCATTACTTTATTGATAATTATTCTATGGACTGACCTTTGCCGCAAGATAAAGGTTTAAAAACGGCGCTAATAGTCCTCGTTGAGTCTCCCTGGGTTAGATGTCAATCAGTGATTGCCATTGTTTTCCTTCCACACAGGGAGACTCATAATTAATTTGTTTATTCTCAATTTAATAATGGTTTTCTATCGTCTCCAAGCATATAGTTTTGATGATTTCATCGATGCTCGTATTTTTCTTTTAACCTCATTAGGTTTCAGAAACAAAGCTCATACTACTTGTCCAAAGAGATTATCTCTTAAGTGGTTAACACTGTAAACATTAGTGGTGTCTTCGTTTGGGTACTGAGACAGTGACTGATGTCATGGTGGAAAAAGCTGGTAAACAGTTTGGTCGATTTGAGTTTCTTGACTTTGCACGTGGGCTCGTAATGATAATAATGGCGTGGGATCATGTTTCAGGTTTCTGGAATCAGTATCACCATGGTGGAGAAGGAATACTTGGACGGGCACCTCCTTTCATCAATACAACTTGGTTTCTACTAAGATTCATTGCTCATTATTGTGCCCCTACTTTTATCTTTCTAGCCGGCACCGTACTAGCTATTTCAACTACTAGGAGACTCCGTAGAGGTCAATCAGAGAAAGAAGTGACCTTGCACTTGATTAAACGTGGATTAGTTTTGCTTTTCCTTGAGGCTGCTTTCGTTTCTCCAGCTTTCAGTCTTCCTTGGACATATTTCGGGGTTATCGCTTGCATCGGAGTATGTTTAATCATTTTTAGCTTCGCTAGGAAACTTCCTACCAGAATAATTCTGGTTGCGGGTGTGCTTATTGTCTTGAATCATAGTTTCCTAGATCTTAGTTTTATTCCTACTAGACCAAACTGGGGCTGGTATCTCAGGGCTATACTCCATGAACCAAACTTTGACCGATGGCCATACTTTGGCCTTTACCCTATCATTCCATGGATTGGTGTTATGAGTATTGGCTGGGCTTTCGGGAACTACATAGAGTCTAAGAATGTTACGGAGATAAGGGCATTAAAGAATCCTTTATTCTTCACATGTGCTGCTTCAATCTTTGTTTTCTTCTTTGTACGGTATCTCAATGGCTATGGAAACCTTATCCCAAGAATGGGTAACACTCTGGTAGACTGGTTATATGTAAGTAAGTATCCTCCCAGTCTAGCCTTTTTACTCTGGACTCTCGGCGGCATGTGCTTTATGTGGGGCATAGGCATCATACTCGAGGAAAGAGGGCTACTAGATAACAGACTGATCTCAGCTGTCTTAACGATAGGCCGTAACCCACTTTTCTTCTACGTGTTGCATCTCTGGTTATACAGGTTTAGGTGGCCGGATTTTGCACCCAGTGACGGTATACCTCCCTATTACTTGAATTTACCCACAACCTTAGCGTTCTGGGGGATCGGTATTGTGATCTCATGGTATCTTTGCAGGGAATATGAGAAACTCAAACAAGAGTACCCCAAGCCGATACTACAATACCTTTAATGAAATTCACTGGAGGCAATAACTCTATAATAAGAATGATATTCGTACTGGCTTCTTGTTTTTATTGTCCTCTAATTATCTTTCCTTATATTAATGAGCTTTTTTCTAACAGGTGGTTCTCTTGATGTAATGGATTACTATTGATCATCACATTGTGTTAAATGTCCTCAGCTTCTAACTCAGCGAATATTCGCTCTACTATCTCCTGTTCTCGACGTTTCTTCAGGATCTCATGCCAGTATAGTTGGCTGCTCGCTGTGAGGAGGGCTCCCATTATACTGATCTCAGTGATGAAGTCGCTTACAGCCGCCATACTGGGGCCAGCGTCGATAAATATTGGATGTACCTGTTCAAAAGTGGTCATGACTAACCCGAATGCGAATACCACATTCAACAGTATTAGCCCCCCTGTTATGAAGAAACCTATCTTTGACTTGGCCCAGTCTGTTAGATATATCCCTATCAGGACTATAGATAATAGAATGTAGACTAGGCCAAAGAAACCCATTCTCCGAGGTGGAACTCTTACAATATTGAGTATTATGAATAAGAACTGTGTGATGCTATTATAGTAGCTTAGAAACTGGAATGGCTCCGGCTCGTTTCTCCATAAATAGAGCCAGCTGAAACAGATAGTGAGGGGGATCAACCCGAAGCTGATTATCTTGAGATATATGTATACCCAAACGTTGCTCAGATTTAGGTAAAAAATAGCGAAATATGCCGTAATTAACCCAGAACCAAGTATAGCTGCTGATCGACGAAGATAATCCATCCGCACATGAAGAATTAAGATTTGTATATAATAAGATGTTACCCTTAGAGACGAGATGCTGTTACTTTAACAGCTACTTCGAGGGCTTTCGCTGAATCAATGAGATTCATGGACGGGTTCCTTGATCCGATAGCGTTCTCGGGTAACCTTGGCACATGAATGAAGCCAGCTGGGGTTCCTAAGTCCTTTGAGTCTAGGTAATCCAATAAGTGATAAAACACCAGGTTGCATCCCTGTGTCCCTGCGCTGTTACTTATCCGTGCTGGTATTCCAACCGCGGTAATCTCATCCACTATGTCCCTAATGGGCAGTGTTGACTCGTACGCTGCTGGACCATCTGGGTTAAGTACCTGATCAAGTTTATCGAACCCGAAATTGGGTCCCCCATCAGCGCTTCCAATGTTAATGGCTACACGTTCAACACAAATATCCGGGGCCATACTGGAGACTCCTGTAGCTATTACTGCTGATGGCTGGTGATCATCAATATGATGCTCCACTAAGTTTCTAATCTCCTTATACTTCATGGGGAGTTCTTCAACAATAACCTTGTAGCCATTGTAAGTGTTGTCTTCAATTACCCTGCACGCCTTTATGCTAGGGTTGCGCTCAAAGTCGAGAAACGGTTCATAGCCGGTAAGGAGTATTTTCTTCAATTTGGTAAAGATTGTGTCTGATGCTCCATATATGGGTTGCTTATGGTAAACTTCTTTAAGTTCTTAATTATGATGTTTTCCATGCAGTATGGTAACATAATCGGATTAGTATTGGTGGGCATCTTTGTACAGGCACCGGCTCTATGGCTAGCCGGTAGGTTCATCGTTGGATCCGAAAAAGCGAAATTCATGGACGCTGTCTGGATCACAATACTGGGGGGAGTACTAAACGCTGTAATAGCTGCGTTTATAGGTGGTGAGATAGCAGGTTTGGTGCAGCTTGTCGCGTACCTGTATCTCGTTAAGCAATACTATGAGACGGGGTGGGTTCAAGCTGCCATTATCTCGGTTTTAATGGTTGTGATACTGGTTGTAGCCGTATTTGTCTTAGCCTTAATTGGAGTAAGTATAGGCGACCCCAGTATGTATGGTCTAGTATAACCCTTTTTAGGTTATTTTAAATCGTCAATCCTCTATCTATTTTTGATTACATTGGTTTTCAATGAAAAACTAGTTGATGAATGGGTAGAGATATGGAACAACTACAACCTTGACAGAGTGAGGAAACTATTTCTCGATGATGAACGTGTAACCTATTTCAGCAGTGAGAAAGAAGGGCTCATTAAGGGTATAGATAATCTTGTGGAGCATCATAGAGAGTTTGGGTTCGTAGAAGGCGGAAAGGAGACAGGTAATAGGCTCTGGTTAGAGGATTTAGCCATAGAAGAGTTTGAATCCAGTGTAGTGGTAAAGGCTGACTGGTTTTTCCAGAGACAAGGATCGGATAATCAGCAGAGGGGTCCGGTTACCATTGTATACGTGGAGGATAATGGCTACAGGATCGCTCACGCTCACTTCAGTAACTACTAAGCATCAAAGATTGGGAGCGGGTAATAATATCCCACTTCCTTTAGGTGAAACGTATCATTCAAGCGTTCTATCACATGTTCACTGAACACCGATTCCGTTAACACTGTTATCCCAGTTGGTGCAACACCAAATCCACATCTAGCCATATGCTCTGGCTCAAGGTCTAACCACCATGATACTATGTGATGAACCGTACCCCCATGAGCGAATATTACTTTTATTTTCTCATGATCGCGGATTAATTGATCCATGAACGTGCTCACCCGGTTGTAGAAACTACCCCAAGTCTCCGCTTCAGGATACGGACACCAGTTGAGGATTGGATCACTTGGAGGATTATAGAGATGCTCCACCTCGCTACTACGTTTCCCGGTTGCTACTCCATTATTTATCTCTCGTAGCTCTCGATGTTTCGCTATTTCTTTACAGACTAGTTCCCCGAAAGGCTGGGCTGTCTGAACCGCCCTTAACAGGTCACTGGAGTGTATCTCAACTTCTTGATCCCCGATCAATGTGTGAAGGTATTCAGCTGCTCTCATAGCCTGCTTATGCCCTAACTCGGTGAGCAATGTATCTGACCAGCCCCCCGTTATATCTGAAACAAGGTGTTCAGCTTCTCCATGACGTACAACTATTATTGGAGGTATACTCGTGGTGCTTCTCCGTGGTAATGGTTTAACCTTGATCAAAGTATTCTTGAATACTTGGCGTGTCTTTTATCTCCACCGCTAAGGTAGGGTAAATAATCCTGTCTATCAATAATAGGTGAGAATAATGCAGAAAATCAGATTAGGCTCAACAAAGGTCAAGGTATCACGGCTAATTTACGGTACCGAGCCATTCAACTTCAAGAAAGGACCAGATGGGAATCGTACACAAGGAGACAAAAGCCCTAAAGAAGCAGCGAAGATACTCAAGAAATCGCTGGAACTGGGAGTGAACACATGGGATACCAGCGATGACTATGGAACTCATCCCCATGTGGCGGAGGGCTTGAAGCTTGTTGACCGAGAAAATGTGGTTATTGCAGACAAGTCCAATGCCCTCTCTGAGGAGGATGGCTGGAAGGCACTGGATTATAGCAGGGAATCACTTGGTACAGATTATATTGATATTATGTTTCTCCACATAGTTCCATCTGAGCCCATGAATAGGAAAGATGCTTTGGATAGACCATACTATTCCGGGACACTAGACGAGCGGATGGGTGCACTAGATGCTTGGTTGGAGGCAAAAGAAGCAGGCATAATCCACGCAACCGGTTTAAGCACACATAGCACGAAGGTGTTGCACCAAGTCTTGGACGTACCCGAGATCGATGTAGTATGTACGACCCTGAATAAGGCTGGGGCTGTAATGGATGATGGTACCCTTGAGGAGAGGATTGAAGCCATCAGAGCATTGAAAGAAGATGGACGAGGCGTTTATGTCATCAAACTGTTGAATGCGGGGCGGCTCAGGGAAAGAGGCGACGAAATGATAGAGTGGTGTCTCCAGTTCAAAGATTTCATCGATGCATGGAACATAGGCATGTATGATGTCCCGGAGGTTAAACACAACATAGACTTATTCGTCAAACATCTCTAATTTCGCTTATTTTTTATCACAGAACACCGTTTACAGTTTCGGTTTTATTGGAGCGTGCAACCAAGTTCCTAGCCTTAGAGGGTAACATTCGTGTCCTTGCTCTCCAGACCCTTCTGGGTCAGATAGGTCTAGGAATGTTCTATGTTATCTGGCAGCCGTATATACTCAGTACAGGTGTAACCCTGCCCCAACTTGGGGTTGTTCAGACAATGATCAATATCAGTACAGGCTTGGGGTTATTCTTCTGGGGGTATATCAGTGACAAATATGGGAGAAAACCTGTAATCATAATCACCATTGTCTCTAGGATAGTATCCATCCTGTTTTTACTCCTATCTGATAGCTTATGGGCTTTTCTCTGCTTCGGGTTTTTCATGGGCCTTACCGCAATGTTCATGATGGGGAACCCGGCTCGAAACGCCTTAATAACCGAGTCAGTTGATAGCACCCAGAGAGCCACCGCTTTAAGTACCCTAGTTACTATAGCACAGGGAACCAGCACAATCGTGGCCACCTTAGGTGGGTACATAGCATTAAGACTGGGTTATAACCCCATTTTTCTTCTCATGGTGGCAGGCGATACTCTGGGCTCACTTGTATGTATCAGGTATCTAAGAGAGACTCTTGAGAAAAAAGAGGACACCACTGAGAAGAAAACTATACGCGAGCGGTTGAGACATTCCTTTGTACCCGAGAAACCCTTGGTAAGACTATACCTAGCATTATTGTGCATGGGATTCAGCTATACAGTTGCTTATAGTCTGCTATACGGGGCCCTCAGTGAGACCTTTGGCTTCACCACAGTCCAACTTGGGTTTCTCTCAACAGCCTTCAATCTCACCTGGGCTGTAGGATCCATCCCGCTGGGAAAACTCGTGGATAAGATAGGTAGAAGGAAAGGGCTTCTAATGAGTATGGCTATGGCTTTAGTAACTCCCATAGGGTTCCTCTTTTCGGATAGGATAGAGCATTTTATCTTCTTCTACGCCTTCTCAGCTGTTGACATCGGTTTCTGGATGCCATCGTATACTAGTTACATCACTGAGACCGTTAAACCCGAGAAACGAAGCACTGTTTTTGGGAAAGTTGATGCATATGGTAAGATAGGCAGTCTTCCAGCTGCATGGATTGCAGGGTTACTCTATGGGAACTATGGGTTTTATGCCCCAATGTATGTTCAAATCGCCGTGATCTTAATCATAACTATCTTAGTTGCTGGGCTTAAAGAGCCAGAGCGTGTCTAACTTCTTTATGAATTTCTTTTCTTTGTTTATCTCCATCTAACGTTATCCACTCAGGTCTACTTGCTAGAGCAGTAATCTTGCTGTAAGTTTTCTTGAGCTTCTCCAGACTCTCAAACATTTCTTTCCTGACTCTGTTTTCCTCTATCCGGTTATAAGCTTCCTTTGGGCTTGTGTTTATGAAGAACATGTATGGGCTACTGGGTACCATTCTCAGGAAGAATAAGTACCCTATTTTGTAGATGGATTCGGGTAGATAAGCTGTACCCATCAAATATCTTACAAATACCACGTAATCAACTCTTCTCCAGTGATAAAACAGGATTGAGCGAATCACATCAAGTAGATAAAATAAACTGGCTGAGATTCTAGCCTTTTTCCCTTCCCTGAGCAGGTATTCTCCGCTTTTTTTCCCGAAAAAATTATCACCGGATGGATGGGCTCTAAAAATCCAGGTCTTACCCCTTTTTTCTAGATACTTGCATATTAGCAGTGCTTGTGTACTCTTACCCGATCCGTCTAATCCATCGAATACTATAAGCACTAGGCCCCACCTCCAGCCAATATGAATGTAGTTGCGCCAAGTATTGGAACAGCGATGTTATCTAATCCGCTTGGGCATAGGAACTCGATGACTGTTGTTACTAAGGCCACCAGTATTATCGGGATTATCTGAGTAGATATACTGAATCCGTAGATTGATGAGAAATACCACATCCCAACCAGTAGACTGATTAGACTACCTATGAACATACCAGAACTCCCCTCAAGACTCTTGCCGCCTACACGTTTATACCCATATCTCATTCCGAGTAAAGCAGCGGAGCTATCCCCATAAGCCATAGGGAATATACCTGCCGCTACAATATACGGTTTAACTCCATAGAGACACGCTAGAATAGTGTAGCTTATGGCATAGAGAACAAGCCCAGTTTGGTGTCCCTCTCCTGTGATATCGGTTAAACCACTGAGTTTCTTGCTAAGCCAAGGCGTAGGATTGTATGATGTGGCGAGGAATGTTATTATGATAAACGGGCTGGCTACTAGGAATGGGAATATGCTCTGTGTGAAGAATGGCATGATTAACGGTAGGTTTCCTATCATGGAGTGGAGGAATTTTCTACTGGCGATAGGGCTAAGTATATTTCGTTTAAGATAACTTGCTACCAGTATAACTACGATGATATACAGGTAGCATACAGCCATAACTACAAGATTAACCTGCAGCGCAGTCATATCAGACTATGCTAAGACTAGGGGGTATTAAAGAATAAACCCCCCTAGAATGAGATATCTCGTTGCTCAGGAACAATATTCGGCGGTCTTTTTCCCATCAGGAAATCTTTCACGTTTCCCACTGAGCGTACAGCCATCTTTCTACGAGTCTCCCATGTGGCTGAAGCACAGTGTGGT
>WJJC01000071.1 GCA_014729945.1 Candidatus Bathyarchaeota archaeon | reverse complement strand
TATTACTTGATTAGAGGAATTAAGGTCCAGTATGTCCACAAGCCGGGCACTTGTATTGACGCCCGAATAACCTGCATTTCTCACATCTCCAGAGGGTTACCGCTCCACAGCTTGGGCAATGGAATTTAACAGCTTTCTCCTCTGGTGTGATCTTTCTTCCGCATGATATGCATGTCGCCATTTCTTAAATCACCAACTATCCCTCCGGAGTATTATTTAAACATTGACAAGTTCTCGGGGGGTTGAACGAGTCTAGGTGATTATTTATCCCTCTTTGATTGTGTATCCTTTTTTTTCTCTGATTGGTTTAATGCTTTGAAACAAGAACCTTTGAATACACCCCAGTATTCTACCGGCTATGAATAGATTAAGTAAATTTTTAATCACATTACTAGCCCTTTCATCGATCCTAGTAATACCCGTTAACGCCCAGACCAAAGAAGTAGGGATCTACGGCGTCTGGACCGATAAAAATCAGTACAATCCAGGTGAAACCGTTATCCTTACAATTGAATTAACATGGGATCTCCCAGCAAGCTATGATGTAAGCCCCGGTGTCTATGATACCACTCTAGAGGAATACGTGGTAGAAGAACTTCTAACAGTTGAAGGCTCGGGTGTATCAAATGTAACATTATCCTTCACCGCGCCATCAACCAACGGCGTATACGAGTATATCGTCGATGTCTTCTATGAAGAGGATGGTTGGCAGTCCTCAAGCACTGGATTCGAGGAGTATTACCTTTATGTACAGGTTGGCTCCACTGGAAGCAACGCGTACAATGCGTGGGTTACAGATGTTGACTCACCCTCCTCAGTGAAGCCCGGCGAGTTATTTACAGTGACCGTTGACGTCGATATTAGCTTCCCCACAATGACCACCTTTGCCGTCGGTATCACCAACCGTGAGGCCGATGAACTTATCATCGATTATGAGGATCAGGGAGAAGGCGACCTGTCAGGGACATACACCTTCGACATATACGCCCCTGAGACCGAGAGAGACTACACTCTGGGTGCTGACCTTGTTTTCGAGACCCCGCAAGGATGGACCTTCACTGATGGTGGAAGCCAGACCTTTGACGTTAAAGTCTCTAAGGGCGGCGGAATACCCGGGTTCCCCGTAGCAGGCGTTGCACTGGGTTCTCTTATCACCATGGCTCTGCTATCTCGTAGACGCGAGCATTAAACCAATTTTTATCTCATATTTATTATTATAATCCTCATGCTTCCCCTCTGGGTCATTGAACTTATAAAGAAGAGCTTCAAGCATAGATTCTTCTATGCAAGACTCTCACGTCTCCCTCTCCTTAGAAATATAATTGACTGGATGTTCTTCGACCAGGATGACATGGTATACCTCCCGAAAGATAATGTAGTATTAACGATTAACCAGAAAATCTCATACACGAACACGGTACTACCAAGCCATATAGTTCACCGATTCATTGATGAAGCAAACACCCACTTCATAATGAATTTCTGCATATGCCGGGACAGCAACCAGTGTAAAGACTACCCTATCGACCTAGGATGTCTATTCATGGGCGAAGCGGCATCAAAAATAGACCCTAGACTGGGCAAACTTGTGACACCTAGGGAAGCTCATCAATATGTGATGAGAGCACGCGAAGCCGGACTCGTTCACCTCATTGGACGGAATAAGCTTGACGCTGTATGGCTCGACACAGGACCAGACGAGAAGTTATTAACTGTCTGCAACTGTTGCCCCTGTTGCTGTCTCTGGAAGATGCTACCCCGGCTAGGGGATCATATAAGCAATAAGATCACAGCAATGCCGGGGGTAGAGATCGGGGTCTCAAGTGAATGCACTGGCTGTGGAGCCTGTGTTGAAACTTGTTTCGTGGATGCAATTAAGCTAGTAAATGGATGCGCAATAATATCCGATGTGTGCAGGGGATGTGGAAGATGCGTTGAAGTTTGCCCACAGAAAGCTATAACCCTGAAAATAGATCCATCAAGCATCGAAAAAACCATAAACCGAATAGACACCAGTATAGACCTGAAAGAAAAATAAGCTCAACGTTTCACTTGTTTATCTTAACTTGAATACGGAGAACAACTCGGATAAAGCTAGGCGCCCAACCGTTCTCATTAATGCTCCAATAATCAAGGGATCTCTCAAGCCCCTTTTAATGACCCCCGCCTGCATATCCATATCTCCCTCCTCAACCAACTTTGTGAATTTTTTCTCCAGATTCTCTTCTATAGCTATATGGAATAACCGGTTCATCCGTTCATTACTCAAATGGTTAAGGAGTCTACGTAAATAAAGCATGGTCTGGAGTTCTGAATCGTAGGATTTACGCCACTTGGACTCATATTCTTCAAGATCATGTTCTTCATATCCTAATGCCTTAGCAGCTATTCTGCCAGCCATCTGAGCGCATAACCCCCCTATTACCAATCCTCCCCCAGTTGTTGGTTTCACTTGTCCAGCCACATCCCCGACAAGCATTAACCTAGGGTACACTGTCTTCTTCACAGGTCCCCCCGTGCAAAGGAGTCCGCTATGGATAACGTTATCCGGTTTTTCACCGAATCTTTTCTCAACGAATTTAATGAGCGACCTCGCCCCATCTGGTCTAGATGTACCCAGTCCGCATCTAACCTTATTCTCGCTTAGTGGGATAACCCATGTGAAAAAGTCTTTAGCAACCTCGTTATCAAACCAGACTTCAACCATATCTGATTCAACGTAATCAACATTCATCTCCACATTAAACCCGTTAAGGATACTTTCTTGACAAGTATCCACTCCGGAACGGGATAAAACTCGACCCTTCGCACCCTCAGCGTCAATAAATATCTCTGCCTGTATCTCTGAGTCATCCATCACTAATTTATGGGCTCTACCCTCCTTGAACTTTATTCTATTCACTCTCTTACCCGTGTTTATCCTTACACCCCTGTTTACAGCTCTCTCAGCGAGAAAAGAATCAAATCTGCCTCTGTCAATAATATAGGCTCTTGGCTTCTGATCCCTAATGGTTATACAGTTTCCATCAGGAGAGAAAATACGTCCACCATACACCGTGTTTTGATGAAAAACAGGATCAGGCATAACCCCAAGCCTCTCAAAACCCTCTACACTCACCATACCCGCGCAGTGAACAGGATAACCTACCTTTCTGTGTTCCTCAAAAATATCTACACTAAAACCTTGTCTGGCTATCTCCTCGGCAGCAAGGAGACCGGCTGGTCCGGCTCCTATTACAGCTGCCTCGGTGATCATAGAGGAGTGTTCCCCTTAAAACTAGGAACGCTCGATGGTTTCGAAGAACTC
>WJJC01000070.1 GCA_014729945.1 Candidatus Bathyarchaeota archaeon | reverse complement strand
TTTCTAGGCTGTGTGGGGTTTTATTGTTCAGGTATTTTAGTTTGTACATTTCTGGGCTGGTTTTTCCTCGGTATTCTCCGTAGATTATGGTTTTATTTGCTTTAATTAATCCAAGTACACCTGCGAGACAGGAGATTAAGTCCAGTAGTTGTCCTGGGGTACAGAAACTCGGGTTAATCTGTTTTGGGTATTTTAGGAGAAAACTGGGTATGTTGTGGCTATCGCATAAGTCTGTGAGTAGTTGGTCGCATGTTATGACTATGGGGTATACACCTGATGTTTGTTTATACTCTGCTACTGCCTTCACGAATACCATATCGTTAGCTTCTTTATCACGGCTTAACTCGTCTGTCTTGGCGATTGCGTAGCAGTGATCCTTGTAATACTGGTACTCGGCTAGGGCCAGGTTGTAGGCTATACGGCTTTGCTTCTTACGACGATTCAAGAACTCATCCAGGAGGCCACGGTGATAACGTACCTGTTGTTTTATCTCATTTATTTCCCGTGGATTATATTTCCGGTTTAACATGTGGTTGATTTCTTTATGCACAGAGTCAACCACCAGATACTGATCTGGTTCTAGGCCACTGGTTGATAGGAACCGGTTATAGTAGAGATTCGTATCCGGGACATACACGACACTAGGTATATGGCTGTATGATTGTACGGTTTCCCGGAACTCTTGTATGTTACTGTACTGGGTTAAACCGGCTGCGAGGAAACACTGCATATAGTCATTAGGGTGAGGCATCTCCTGGCGCCATAGAGTACTCTCTGAGCCATCAAATATGTCCACATCATGCAACTCAACACTGTATTTTTTATCCTCCGCTGATAGCGATGCGATTTGTTGATCTGTTAACGGGTAATCAAGCAACACATCTCCTTTCTGCTGGTTAAGATAAACCATGAGCTCCTCACGGGATAACACTATTTCACCCCTCATACACTTGGCCTCCTTGTCTCCTCCCGTAAGTCATGAAGCAGTTGCTGCTGCCGTGGTATCATAACATACGGCTTATCCTTATCCATCAAGTCATCTATCTCTAGGTAGTAGATGTGATCGGGTTTACAGTCAGCAGTAGCAAGCAAAGCACCCGCAACAACCGCCTTACGTGCACTGGTTATATCCATACACTTCTCATAAGGCTCCAATCTGTCAACTATCCCACGCACCTCGACACCAGCCATCGATATATCCCCCGTGGGTAAAACCATGGATCTAATCTCGGGCTGGAAATCAAAACCTAGGCTAATAACCCGGAACCCTTCATCCAATACAGGCAACCTATCCTCATATGTTGATTCAGTTACCAGCCAAACAAGATCCGGTCGGATATCCGTTTCAAGCAGTGCAGCGTAATACGTGTTAAGAGAAGCCCAGGAAGAACGGCCGTGCAGAGCTATATACGCGATCAAATCAACAAATACTATCTACATACAGGTTTAAAACTAACTAACAAACATGGAAAAAATATATGTAATTTTTTAACGATAATGTATGCACCTGACCTACGAGGAAAGATACTTTAGAGGGCTATTCATCCAAGGTTAAGCTAACTAGTTTATGACGTGTTTTTTTGAATAAATTTTATATCCCTTACATAGTGCTTCAAATTGTTAAAGATGAATGAAACATCCGAGCCGGACTGGTACGCGAAATCCATAACTTGGAAGTCAGAAGAAGAAAAAGAATATTACCGAAAACTCAGAGAGCAAATCAACTGGAACAACCCTAAAGAGGTATACACACAAGTAAAGAAAGCATACAACAACCACGACACGTACAGAGAACAAAACAGCCTTAATCTAATAGCCAGCGAAAACATAATGAGCCCCTTAGCACAGAACTACCTAGGATCAAATCTCGGCTTTCGAGTATGCGATGGCCCAGTTGGGAAAAAAGTATTTGGATCAGGGGTACAATACCTGGAGGAAATAGAGGCCATATGTGTAGAAGCCTCCAGAAAACTCTTTGACGCCCGTTACGTTGAACACCGACTGCTAAGTGGAACCATGGGATGTGCTGCAATCCACTTCGCCTTCTCCGACAGAAACTCCACCATTATGACCCAGAGCTCAGATGCAGGAGGAGTCGTCTGCAACAGACCAGAAGGACCCCCAAAATACACTGGAGCAAAAGTGATAGACATCCCATGGGACACTGAAACTATGAACGTAGACCTTGAAGAATTCAAGAAACTATACGATGAAACCAAACCAGAACTCATCATACTAGGCGCAATGATAACCCTCTTCCCTTACCCGGTGAAAGAGATCAGTGAAATAGCTCAAAACTCGATAATAGCCTACGATGGAGCACATGTCGGCGGCCTGATAGCTGGCAAAAGATTCCAAGACCCGTTGAAAGATGGCGCAGATCTACTTCTCGTAAATACCCACAAACAAATGGGTGGACCACCGGGATCACTGATCCTCTCAAACGAGGAGAAAATAGCACACGCCATATCAGAGACAACATTCCCATTCCTTGTTGCGACTCCCTACTGCAACAAGTTCGCGTCTCTCGCAGTAACCCTAGCAGAGTTATTGGAACACAGTAAAGACTACGCTGACCAGATCGTGAAAAACGCAAAAACCCTTGGATCAGAACTTGATAAAAACGGGATAAATGTTCTATGTAAAAACCAAAACTACACTGAATCACATCAACTAATGCTTGACATAAGAGATATTGGTTCAGGGTATGAGGTGGAGCAAAGATTAGCTGAGTCCCATATAATCTGTAATAAGATGCCATTGCCCGGGGACCCCTGGGATGAGCGAAGTGGAATCAGAATTGGCACTAATGAAGTGACGAGACGTGGAATGAAGGAAAAGGAGATGAAGATTATAGCTGAAATTATAACTGAAGTATTAATGGAACGTACACAGGTAGAGAAAGCCGCTGAAACCGTCTCAGATTTCATGACTGATTTCCAAGACGTACATTATACCTTGGAATAATATTATTCTTTATCCCGTTATCATATTTTTCTTTATGATATACCAAAACAAGCGCACACACGTCTCTAAACATATTTAATTTAAAGAAATACTCCAAAAGATAGTTAAATTTATACCTTAGACTCTAAACATGTGTCTA
>WJJC01000010.1 GCA_014729945.1 Candidatus Bathyarchaeota archaeon | reverse complement strand
TTCTTAGACTGTTCTGACTCATCTCGAGGCCGCTTGTAGCGACACCGCCTGCGTTAGCTGCCTTCCCAGGTGCAAAGAGTACACCTTTCTCCTGGAATAGTTCTACTGCTTCCGGGGTACATGGCATGTTTGCACCTTCACTGACCGCAATTACACCACTATCGATGAGTGCTTCAGCACCTTTCTTTTCTAACTCGTTCTGTGTTGCGCAAGGCATAGCAACATCTCCACCGAAAGGCCATGGTCTTCCACCTTTTACATATTCAAGGCTATACTCTTCAGCGAATTCACTGATCCTGCCCCTTCTAACGTTCTTGAGATCCATGACATATTCCCACTGTTCCTCAGTTAGACCTTCTGGGATATGTACTGATCCATCACTATCGCTTAGGCTTGCTACTTTACCGCCAAGCTCCATAACTTTTTGGGCTGCATACTGAGCAACGTTTCCGCTGCCACTTATTAGTACTTTTTTACCCTTAAAGCCATCATCTTTGGTTTTCAACATCTCTTGAGCAAAGTATGTTGCACCATAACCTGTCGCCTCTGGTCTTATTAATGAGCCACCCCATCCCTGTCCCTTTCCAGTTAATACTCCTGTACCATGAAGATTAGTGATCTTTCTGTATGCACCGTAAAGATAACCGATCTCTCTGGCTCCGACACCTATGTCCCCAGCAGGGACATCAGTGAATTGACCAATATGTCTATACATTTCGGTCATGAAGCTGTGGCAGAAGTTCTCGACCTCTTTGTCGGTCTTGCCGTGTGGGTCAAAATCTGAGCCGCCTTTTCCTCCACCCATTGGGAGTGTGGTTAGGCTGTTCTTGAATACCTGCTCAAAACCTAAGAATTTTAGTAGCCCCAAGTAGACAGTAGGGTGGAATCTGAATCCACCTTTATAAGGCCCAATGGCGCTGTTAAACTGAACTCTGTAACCTCTATTAACCTGGATCTCACCGTTCTTATCCTTCCATGGAACACGGAATTGAACTATTCTTTCAGGTTCAACTATCCTTTCTAGGATCTTGTGCTCCTTGAATTCAGGATACTTTTTAATAACGGGGTCTAGAGTTTCCAGGACTTCCTTAGCAGCCTGATGGAACTCCTTCTGGAGGGGGTCCTTATCGAGGATGCTCTGATAAACGCTTTCAATATACTTATCCAAAGGACTTCACCTGTAAGTCGGTTAATGGAAGCATGTATTGAATATATATAGCTTTGGAGAATAGGTTAATTCTAATAAATATTGTACATATTATTAACTTAAAACCCTTATAAAAATGTACAATAAGGACATAAAAACATAAAAAAATGGATTAATAGGCTACTTAGAGAACCTTAGCGCTAGCAGATCTTGTGTTGATTTTTTCCGCAAAACTAGTTGCTAAGGCTACGAAAAGATCAGGCTCACAGCTATTCACATTATAGATATCAAGCCGTTCTCCACCAATGCCTAACACATCAAGGCTTTTCTTAAGATAAGCAACTCTTTCTTCTGCTTTCTTACTTCCATCAATGTAGTGACACTGATCCTCTGGACAAGCGAATATCACTACCCCGTCTGCCCCCTGATTAAAAGCCCTCATAAGATGCAAAGCATCTAGCCTTCCACTACAAGGAACTTTTAGAACCCTTATATTTTCAGGCATCTTCATACCAAGCTGTCCTGCTATCTCAGCGGCATATCCAGCAGCTCCCTCACATGCGAAGGCTACAATTACTGGTTCATCCCTATCTTCAAGCCATTTAGTGGGTTTAAGCAACCCTTCTATCGCGGGTAATACCTGTTCGTCTCTAAATAATCTTAGTTGCATAGCTGCTACGGGGCATGTCGCTGCGCATATACCGCACCCAGTACATGCTTCAACATTCACTACAGGTAACCCGAAGTCGCCCCAAGTAATTGCCTCAAATGGACATGCAGATGCACATGCTCCGCAGCCCACGCAGACATCCTCGTCAACGACTGCCTTGGTTAGCTCTACTTCAATCTCTTTCTTGTTTAGTATACTTGAGGCTTTGCTTGTCGCATAAAGTACCTCATTTAATGCATGTTGAATGTCCATTGGGCCCTGGCATGCTCCACAAATATAGACCCCATTTATATTTGTCTCAACCGGGCATAACTTCGGATGTTTCTCGTCCATGAATCCGTCTGAGTTTAGGTCTAGCCCAATTGCTTTAGCTAGCTCCTCGTTTCCCTCAGAGGGCTCCATACCATTACTAAGAACCACCATTTCTGTTGGTAATTGTACATCTTCGTTGTCTTCATCCTTGTAGTGTAATATCAGACCATTAGGAGATGCAGTTACTTTGTCTGATTCTCCTCGGACTAGTTTTACTCCTCTCTCCTGTGATTCATAATAGAAGCGTTCATAGTCTTTTCCGTTTAGTCTGATATCTTTATGTAATATCGTTATGTCGGTCTCTGGCCAGCGTTTCTTTATGTCTAATGCATGTTTTACAGCTATGCCGCAGCATATCCTGCTACAGTATTCATGGATCCTTTGTTCTCGGCTGCCAACACATTGAACCATTACCAGTTTCTCAGGAATCTCACCATCACTAATCTTTCTAAGAACCCCCGAGGTTGGTCCACTCATATCAAGTAGTCTTGCAAGTTCCAGCTGAGTGATGACATCCTTGTTCTCACCATAAAGATACATCCCAGTAGGATCAAACAAATCAAACCCAGTGGCGACGATCACAGTTCCAACTTTGAGGGTCTCAGTTGATGGCTTCATATCCAAGTCGATGGCGCCTACGGGACAAGCTTTAGCTAGTTCTTCAGAGTTCTCACAATGTTCAAGGTCCATATATGGAATTCTAGGTAGGCTCTGGTTGTTCGGTATGTATACGGCTTTTCTCATACTCAGACCTAAATCGAATTCATTAGATGTTTCACCTTCACAGAGGTCTATACATTTTCCGCAGCCTATGCACTTTTTTGTATCTATATATCTTGGTTGTTTCTCGATTACTGCTCTAAAGTTACCTACTACTCCCATTAGGCGTTTTAACTCGCTCAAAGTATGTATGTGTACGTTTGGTTCCTTTGTTACTGGACTCCTATACATGCATCTTCTATGAAGCTCATCATTAAATGGAGCTAAACAATTACCGCAGTCCATCGAAGGAAAACATGTACCAAGTTGAGGAGTTTTTCCACCCATGAAAGGTTTCCTCTCCACTATATGAACATCGTATCCCATGTCAGCTAGTCTTGTAGCTGCCTCCATGCCCACAAGTCCACCGCCTATTACTAATGCGGATTGCTCAACTGGGATCTTTCGTACAGTTATTTCCTCTAGACTTGTTACCCTATTTACCGCGGCTCTAAGTAGTATCTTTACTTTTTCAGCTATTAACTCGTTTTTTACCTCTGCACTACAAAGCTCGCTGATGTCTATTACTTCTATCAGGTATTTGTTGATACCCATATCAATTGCTGCGTGTTTATACGCTTCCTTGAATAACCTAGGACGACAAGAAGCGAATACAACTCGATCAACTTTGTGTTCCTTTATCCAATTCTT
Organism: Candidatus Bathyarchaeota archaeon; assembly: GCA_014729945.1. The sequence goes on along the minus strand of WJJC01000010.1, from coordinate 1,286 downwards.
AAAGTTCTCTATGTCTTTGCCTGTAGGACTAAAGTTACCTGAGTAAACTACCTTTACGTTTGGTAATGTCTCTGCGTACACTGCTAGCCCGCCTATTTTTGAGGATGTATCTGGGCTTGTTGCCCATGTGCTGATTATTACTCCTACATTCATTTTTATGCCTCCTCCATTTTTTGTTCTAGTTCTTCCAATGCTGAGGTGAATTGACTGACCATTGTTCCACTTGACTCCAGTATTTTTATTGGCGTTTCAATTCCTGTCGTCTTGAAGAAATCTTCTATAATCTCCATTTGGCTCTTGCTTCGTTGTGTTCCCTTAAGGAAGTGGCAACGATCTTTTACGCAGCCCACCAGCATAACGCCGTCCGCTCCCTTCTTGATACTATTCAAGACGTTTCGAAGGCTTAGGTTGCTCATGCAATTGACATAAATCGGGATGAAGCCGCTGTTGTACTCTGATTTTACGAAGCCTGCTGTATCTAGTAGGTTGTATCCACAGTCATCGCAGATAAAGCCCATAATAACTGGTTTATCTTGTTTTTCAGAAAGAACTGCTTCTACTTGTGCATCAATTAAATCATATCCGAAGCTAGGTGTTTCAAGGGCTCTAGTTGGACAACTACTTACACAAAGCCCACAACTCTGACAAAGTAGGGGATCAAACTCAGGGTAGTCATCTTCCGGTATAGTAATAGCATCATATGGGCAGACGCTTCTACAGATACCGCATCTTCCACAATTATCCTCATCCAGAATAGGGTGATTAACCTTCTTCTCCAGATATGTTCGCATATAGTTAGTACTCATATATGCGGCTGCACCTGACTGTGCGATACTATCAGGTATATTTTTTGGACCAGTTGCTGTTCCAGCTATGTATACCCCAGGAACTCTAGTCGTAGTGTTAGCTACTTTTTCATCTATCTCTTTATAGAAGCCTGAGTCTGTAAGTTCTACATTGAATAGTTCTGCTAGTTCGTTTGTACCTTCACTGGGTTTCATTCCTGTGCTCAATACTAGCATATCAGCGTCAAGATGTTGAGTTCTACCCATTCCATCAATGTAAGTTAGGCCTAACTCATCTCCTTGAGGTGTTACGTTATCGATCTCGCCGTGTACGAAATGTATGCCCATCTCTTTGGCATCATTATACATTGATTCAAAACCATAACCACTAGCCCTGATGTCACGATAAAGAATAGTAATATCCGCGCTAGGATCCCGTAGTTCTTTTATCACTGAAGCATGTTTTATCGCAGCCATACAACAATATTTACTACAATATGA
>WJJC01000069.1 GCA_014729945.1 Candidatus Bathyarchaeota archaeon | reverse complement strand
TCGGGGTCTACTCCTAGTTTCTGCATATTGTGAATTAGCGGCTTTGAAGTTAACCCAGTGTCTACAAGTAATCGTAGTTTCTCTTCTTGGTTCTCTACAGCTACAAGAAGGGATATTCCGAATTCTCCCCATAACTCGGTATCATAGCCCGCATCATCTACAACGACGGCTGTTATCTTGACGTGTTCAGCTTCCCCTAGATTCATCATGTATTTTTTCTCCTTTATGGAAGCTGTAGATTCTCCCATTCCTCATCCAGCAGTATATGATAATCCTCTGTTATTGCGCGATCGTTACGGTTTTTTACAGTGGGCTTGGTCTCGTGTTCGCCGTTAGCGTAGATGGGGATCGTGTTTCCATATGTGGAGGCTAGTTTATCTATCTCAGCGACACACTCCTCGGGGCTGAAGCTTCCGCTATACTCTCCCCCGGCTATAGGGGAACAGAATTTCCCATTATGGTGGAACCTAGCTAGCACCTTGTTTCCCCGCGGCCAATCCAGTATCACGTTGTTCATTGATATCTTGAGGCGGTTATTATCAAAAGTGGCTTCGTATTCAGGTATCCATACATAGTGGTGACTACCGGGTACCTCGCCCTCCATCATATAGTTGTCTATGCCAACCATCTCCAGTACCGCGCTGTCTATCATTGCCTGTACCATGCAGTGACCCGCGCTTGTCCTGAAAGACTCATCTATACTGTATTCCACTAGGCACTCGTCCCAGAGGTGCCCCCAGACGTATCCATAGTTTGGTAACGCGACTCTTCCAACCCATTCCTTGTTTATGGTGACTAGTTTATCGTACCCCTCAGAGTTTAGACTTAGGGCAGCTAGGTAGGCGGCTATGGGACTCAATTTGTTCGATCTTATGAGTATCTGTTCCAAGTACCCATAATATTGCCATGCTCTTGCTTTTGATGCGGGTAGTGCGGTATCCCATAAACTGTGTAAGGGGAACCATTCGGATAATGGAGTAGTACATGTTTGTCGTCCTGTGCTTCGGAGGCTGCATATCTCTGCCATGGCCAATTGTGGTTTATTATCAAGTTTAGTGGTCTCCTGAAGGATGTTGATTATTTTTTCCTCAAAATCGGTCAATGTGGGTGTTACCTTATCCAGGGCATATTTTTGGACCAGACGAAGCAGTTTGGAGTCTTTAGCTGTGTCATCTCTCTGCATCAGAGGACACCAGACATGATCCTGATTGAAGATTAGTACCGGATCCCCGTTAATGCTTTCAACTTTTTCACCGGATGAGGATAGGATTTTCTCGTTATCTGAGAGGTAAGTTTGCTCATTATCACAATGAATTATGTATAAATCATCATACCCCTGTCTCTGAACGCGATGTTTCTGATATAATAACGCCACTTTTTCAAGCTCGGTTAACTTGTTGTTTCTAGTCTTCAAAGTGGTGGCAACGGGAAGCATACGCCTATCCAGATAAGATAATACGGGATAATCCTCCGGATAGAGTTCGCTGTATTTCACGGTATCTAATTCATTGAAATCTACTTGATCAAAACTGAATGGGGGATACTTTCGGAACTGCATATCAGTTAAGAATTCTTTGCTGTGTACATCTTTTACCCGGTAGCTGTTGCTGTATCCGCGATTAGTAGTGATATGGTTTATGAATCGAGTGTCTGCTTTTAGATGTGTTTCTGGGTGTCGTATTGAAAGTATTCTCGTCGCGTAGATAGCGTATTTATCATATTTGTTCTGTTTTGAGGCTTCTACTCCTTTGGTCCATGCTTCTTCATGGACCTCTTCGGGCGTAATATTCAATTTAGTCTCTCCTAAGTTTGAATAAATGAGTGCTTAAGCTGGTTTAACATTTTCTAAGATGAAAATTGGATAAAAAAAAGTATTTTTAAAAAAAACTATTCTTGATTTCTCCTAAATTGAATTATAGAAAGGTATGGTAAAATTAAGCTAAACCCTATCAGTATAATTACATCAAGGAGAATAATTCCTTTCTCTAACATTAACCCACGAAGACCCTCAACGGAGTAAGTTAAAGGCAGAAACCTCCCGATAATCCCCAGAATAAATGGCATCTCATCCAAGGGTAAGAAAACTCCGCAGAGGAAAATCATGGGGAATCTGAAGTAATTACTCAAAGTCTGCGCCTCAAAAACCTCCTTAACAGAGACAGCCACTAATGCCCCCAATGATGAATGCACAAGATTAGTCAAAAGGAGCACCACTATAAACAGGAAGGAGTTGGAGATCTCTGCACCTAGAAATACTATGGTTATACCAGTCATCACGGAGGATATAATTAACCCGAAAACAGTACCCCCTAGTAGCTTTCCCACTATAATCGAGGCGGAGTTCAGTGGCGCGAGTTGAAGCCGCTCAAGAGCACCAACCCGTTTCTCAAAAGTAATAACTATAGCCTCCATGCTGGTGGTCCCGAAAAGAGCAGCCATTGCAATCAATCCTGGCGCAAGATCAGTGAGCCCCTCGGGGTTTCTAAGGGTGAAGCTAAGAGCTAATACTACGGGGAAGAGTATTCCCCAACTGATGTTTGGTGGCTTGAAGTAGTATGCCCGTAGGTCTTTCTCAAGTATGGCCATTATTCCTTCTAGCTCCTCGAATATGTTCATTGTTTTCCCTCCTTCTCGACACGCATGGATTCAAGGGAGACCCCTGTTAATTGTATGAATGCGTCCTCAAGTTTTGGTTTTATAGTCTCAATGTTCTGTATTGTTATATCCTGTTTTGCGATGATCAGGGATTCTAGTGTCGCGTGTATGTTTTTTGTTAGGATTGATAATTCACCATCTATGGAGGAGACTTGTTCTCCATGTATTTCATTAAGGGAACTCTGGTCTAGTTTTCCTTGATAATTAATGCGGAGGATTGGTGTATCCTGCACAATGCTCCTCAAACCTTCAGGCGTATCAATCTCAACTATTTTACCTTTCACGAGTAAGGCGATACGATCACAGAGAACTCCGGCTTCTTCAATATAGTGTGTTGTAAGAAATATTGTTACACCCTGTTCACTTAGGTCTGATATTATTTCTCTTAATCTCTTAGCGCTCATTATGTCAAGACCAGAGGTTGGTTCGTCTAGGAAGATAATCTCAGGATTGTGAATTAAGGCGGCAGCGATAACGACTCGCCTTTTTAATCCCTTAGAGAGCTTAGCGAAGTCTCTATCCCTGTATTCTGTTAATTGAAAGATCTCGAGGAGTTCCGTTATTCTAGTCTCTCGTTCCTCAGAAGGTACATGGTATAATTTTGATACGAATCTGAGGTTCTCAGTTACCGTGAGTTCATTGTATAGATTTGATCGCTCTGGAACAACGCCTATACGCTGTTTCACCATCCTGATACTATCCATAACATTGTAGCCTGCAACATACGCACTACCACGGGTGGGCTTGGTTAAACCCACCAACATCTTGATGGTTGTCGTTTTTCCTGCACCGTTTGGGCCAAGAAAACCAAAGATCTCTCCCCGATCCACACTGAAACTAATGTGGTCAACTGCTTTGACCTCACCCCAAATCTTGGTTAAGTCATTAACACGTATCGAACTCAATCTATTCACCTAAAGATACAATATTTCTCTTGACAGCATAATACAGCAATAATCCAGTGCCAAAGCCTATTGCGATATTGAAAACTGCTGATACTAGGGCAGTAAATAATACAATACGGGTATCCATACCTTCTATCTTGAAAGCGACTTTACCCAGTTCCACAGATGCCATCAATAACATCACTCCGGTGATAAACTCGGGAAACGCAGTAAACAGCGCCTGAATACTATTGCTAAAGAATAAGCCTAAACCTAATTCAAGAAGACCCTCCATTAAAATAGCGCCCCCAGTTCTGGCTCCAAACATGTACTGAGCCGCCAAACCGCCTGCGCCATGACAGAGGGGCATACCACCTATGAAGGGTGTAGTTATGTTCATGATCCCCATGTTCATTATGAGGTTTTTCGGAGTTACATCCTTTCTATCGGGGAACAATTCATGTACAAGGGAAACTGTGGCGATAACCGCGTTAGTCAAGGTGAGAAATAGCTGCGCGAAGCCAGCGTATATGAATCCGTAAAAAACATCCTCGATACTGAATAAATGAATTGATGGAAGACTGATTCCAAACTCTATACTGGATAGATCAAGGCTTCCTGAATATATCGCATAAATAAAGCCAAAAAGTACTAGGAAGATGCTTCCAGGCAGATACCTGTTTCTAAGCAATAGGAACCCCAGACCAAGAAAGATTAGAGACAGGACTAACTGCGGCTTCATTAGGTCCGAGCCTGTCAAGGCTAGTGAAATCGCTAACCCCAGCTGGATACCCCTAACTACTGGTCTAGGTACCTTCATGAGAATATCACTTAGCCTCTGAGATAATGAAAGAACTACCCAGATCACGCCTATCCCGAATCCTGCACCGAGAACCTGTGAGACTGACCAGGCCTGTGATAACGCTACTGAGCCAACTACTTTTTTGGGTTGAACGGGTAGAGGTAGTCTATAGATTAAGGCGAGTAAGATATTGGTTAATCCTATTCCAATTAATAGGCCTGCAGGATCAAACCCGCAGATTACAATATAGCCAACGGTGAATGGTAGAAGTGTGCCGAAGTCTCCAAGGCTTCCCCCGAATTCCTTGAGGTTAAACTCGAAATCCTTGATTTTCATAAAAGTTCGCCATAAAATTATTGAGCAGTAGTTGAAAAAGCGGTTATTCCTTAAGGTGTTCTTGTATGCCTTTGAGGTTCTTATCTGCTTCCTCTAGTTTTCCTTCCTTGATTAGTTTTCTAGCGGTCTCAACGTGGTGTTGTGCACAGCCTTTCAGGTTATTAGAGTGTTTGCAGCCTTTGCATTCATGATCAGACATTTCAATCATCTTACATAGCATGCAATAATTTTATAAGTTTTTTGATAATATTACAAGGTATCATGTGCTGTAATGGTGGCCACTGCAACCCGAAAACAAACAAGATCCAACAACTTCAACAATATTTCAAGGCCCTCCACTGTCCAATTAGATGGGAGATTATAGCTATCATAGGACACGAAGAAAAGGGAACAAAAGAGATATACCAAGAATTAGTTGACCGAGGTGAGACACTAGCAAAATCCAGCCTCTACTACCACCTTGGAGAGTTGAGAAACGGGGGAATAATCGAGGTATCAGGATATCTTGAGGATGGCGGAGGAGCCCCCGAGAAACTATGGAGATTGAAGACAAAAGAGATCAAGATCAACCTAGTTGAGGATCTCAAATAAAATGAATGCCATGAGCTATGCAATTGAGGCAAAAGAATTAACAAAATATTACGGAGACTTTCTCGCAGTTGACCACATTAGTTTCAGTGTGGATCGGGGAGAGATCTTTGGTTTTCTTGGCCCAAACGGTGCAGGAAAATCAACCACTATTAGGATGTTAACAGGGATCTCATTGCCGAGTTCTGGTTCAGCGGAGATAATGGGATACGATATAGTGAAACAATCAGTGGCCGCTCAAACCTTAATGGGAATCGTACCGGATATAAGTAATATTTACACGGAGTTAACTGCTTGGCAAAATCTAGATTTCACCGGTAAATTATATGGTATCCCAAAGGAGAAACGGGATAAAAAGAATAGAGAACTTCTTGAGAGATTTGAGTTATATGATAGAAAGGATGAGAAAGTTGAGGGCTATAGCAGAGGTATGAGGCGAAAAGTCTGCATAGCCATGGCTTTAGTGAATGACTCTAAGATATTGTATCTTGATGAGCCCACATCGGGGCTGGATGTAAAAAGCGTAAGAGGCATAAGGAATCTGATCAGAAGCCTGAACGAGGAGGGATTAACAGTGTTTCTAACAACGCATAATCTTAAAGAAGCAAATCAGATGTGTGATAGAATCGCAGTGATTAATAGAGGAAAGATAGCGGCAATAGACACACCTGAGCGACTGAAAGGGGCTATGCAGCGAAGTCAATCGATTGAGATATCATTCGAAAACCACAGTGATACACCAACATTGGAGGAACTGCCCGAGGTCATAGATACCGAGAAGAGGGGAGATAAGCTTCGATTAGTCACAAGTAACCCGAAAGAAACCTTGAGAGGATTATGCAAGTTAATAGAGGAAAATAGCCTAGATATTTTATCATTGAACACACGTGGGGCTAGCTTAGAGGATGTGTTTTTGGATCTTACTGGAAAAGAGATGAAGAAGGAGATAATCAAAGGAAAAAAGGGTCGAAGATGAGTAAAGTAACATTATTTGATGAGGTTAAGAGAAGCTGGACCATCACGTTAAATGATATGAGGGTTTACTATCTGCGACCCCCTAGCCTAATGTTTGGTATACTCTTCCCCTTGGCCTTGTTTTTTAGCTTCAGTGTAGGTCGTGGAATGCCTGTGGAGAGACTTATTCCTGTACTTTCTGCACAGACAGTATTCTGGGCCAGTAGCAGCATAGGACCAGCATCTATCCCTATGGAGAGGCGTATGAGAACCTTCGAGAGATTTCTCTCCGCGCCTATTAGCCTATCATCTGTACTTTGGGGAAAAGCCATGGGAGGTATGATATTTGGCGTATTCGTTACTCTTCTATCAGCGAGTTTTGGGATAATTATTACTGGACAATCATTGTTTAACCTAGGAGCATTCATCTCAGGGATAATTCTATCATCACTGGTTTTCTCATCTCTTGGAATATTATTCGCTTCCATACCCACTGAGAGTCCAGGTGAGATAATGATGCCGTTTAACCTTGTGAGAATCCCTTTGATGTTTGTGAGCGGTATGTTTATTCCGTTGAGTGAGTTGCCTGATATTGCTATCTACGCGGCATTATTTTCTCCGCTAACTCATACACTGGATCTCTTTAGATTAGGGATGGGAGAGTTCTCATATTTTGGTTGGCAGATTAATATTATGTTGCTATTTGTCTGGTCTATTGTGTTCCTAATTATAGGTAGATATTTCCATATAATCCAGATGAAAAAAACTTGATAGAAAAAAGGGAGTGTGTTATAGCACTTCTTTGGCTTTATCAGTCAGATCGTAGTCGCCACTCATCTCAGTGAGGAACTCGGCTTTCACCAGCTCCCGTAGTCCGCTTCTTACCCTGTACATGGCTTGACCTGTTGCTTCTGATATCTCCTTGGGGGTCTTTGCCCCGTCTTTAACTGCGTTTAGGGTTTTCAACCCGCTTGCAGTGGGTTTGCCGTCAGGAGACACGCATGGCATACGTTATCACAGGTCCTTGAAGCAGAGGTACCAGTCTTTACAGTCGTAGCCTTCCTTGACCCGTTTCTCAGCGTCTTCTGCTGTGTGGGGTGGTGGTACTACTACAGGGTCTCCTTTCTCCCAGTTTGCTGGTGTGGCTACTCCGTGTTCATCTGTTGTCTGTAGGGCGTCTATGATCCTTAGGATCTCCTTCATGTTGCGTCCTGTGGTTAGTGGATAGTATAGTATTAGTCGTAGTGTGGCTTCTGGGTCTATGACGAATACTGTTCTTACTGTCTCGGTCTTGCTCTGCTCTGGGTGGATCATGCCGTAGAGGCTGCTTACGTCTTTGTTGAGGTCCGCTATGATGGGGAACGGTATTTTTACGCCCATCTTCTCCTCGATGTTCCGTACCCATGCGATGTGGCTGCTTGTGCTGTCCACGCTGAGTCCCAGTAATTCTGTGTTTCTCTCCTGTAGATCTGGGTATATCTCCGCGAATGCCATGAATTCTGTTGTGCAGACGGGTGTAAAGTCTGCTGGGTGGCTGAATAG
>WJJC01000009.1 GCA_014729945.1 Candidatus Bathyarchaeota archaeon | reverse complement strand
AGAATACATGATATCCACATTGATGTTCTTCACCTTAATTAGAGAAATAACCTCTGAAGTAAAACAAGAATAGAGGAACTACCACAATCAACCAACAGCAATGATAGAAAACTACTATCCAAATGTGTTTACCTTAATATGATTAAAGAAAAACTGTAAAAAACACTAGAATCACTGAAACAAGAATGATCCCGATAACCCAATTCAACCTGCATCGTCTTCAGTACCCATATTATTAGATCGAATATTCTTCAAGTATGGTTTAATGTTTATATTCGCCAGTTCTCATAGTATGCAATACATTCAAGGTGGATAATATTTGTGCGGTATAATTGGTTATAACGGATACAGGCAAGCCTCCCCAATAATTCTTAATGCCCTAAGAAGACTTGAGTACCGTGGATACGATAGTGTAGGTGTAGCAGTCACCCAACCCGATCACATAGAAATACGTAAAGACATTGGCCGCGTAGACGAGGCTAACAAGAAACATCACTTCAACGAGATAATGGGCACTATGGGCATGGGTCACACACGATGGGCCACCCACGGCGGAGTAACCAAGATGAACTCCCACCCCCACACCTCCAATGACGGAAAGATCGCTGTAATCCATAATGGCATAGTAGAAAACTACCAGCAACTCCAGACAATACTAGAGGAAAAAGGATACACTTTCCATACAGAAACCGATACCGAGGTAATACCCAACCATATACAGTACGAGATGAGCAAGGGCAAATCATTCACCCAGGCAACAATAGACACAGTACGACAACTAGAAGGATACTACGCCATACTAGCCATGCACCAAGAAGAAGACAAAATAATAGGAACCCGCAATGGCTCCCCACTAGTAGTCGGACTAGGAGAAGACGAGAACTATCTGGCCAGCGACATACCCGCATTCCTCGAATACACAAAACAAGTACAATACATCCACGACCACGACCTAGTCATACTAACCAAAGACAAAGTAGAATTCAGGTCAACAAAAACAGGAAAACCAATCAAAAGACCAGTACACAGCGTGGACTGGGACCTAGAACAGGCCGAGAAAGGCGACTTTGACCACTTCATGATGAAAGAGATCACCGAACAAGTGGACACCGTTAAAGCCGCCATCAACCAGGACAAAGAAACCCTATTCCACGTAGCAGACCACATACGAGACGCCAAGGGAGTATTCCTAGTAGCATGTGGAAGCAGCTACCATGCCTGCCTCACAGCCAGCTACCTGTTCAGCAAAATAGCCGGCATGCACGTTAACGTAGTCCTCGGATCCGAGTTCAGCAACTATGAACACTTCCTAACAGAGGACACCCTAGTCATATTCGTCTCCCAGAGCGGAGAAACAATAGATGTACTCGACGCCCTGAAAACCGCACAGAGGAAAAACACTCATACTGTAAGCATCGTAAACGTAGTAGGATCCAGCCTATACAGAGACAGCGACCACCAACTACTACTCAACGCCGGACCAGAAATATGCGTACTATCTACCAAAACCTACACCGCACAACTAACAGTCCTTAGCCTACTAATCTACACCGTAGCAAACAGGTACAACGAAGGCAAACAGGAACTGGAGAAACTCTGGCACCAAATATACAACCTCACATCAGCCAACACACGAAACTATATCAAACAACTAGCAAAACGGCTCCAACACCATGAACACATATTCCTCATAGGAAGAGGCCTCCAATACCCCACAGCCATGGAAGCAGCCCTCAAGATCAAAGAAGTCAGCTACATCCACGCCGAGGGATTCAGCGGAGGAGAACTAAAACACGGAACCATAGCCCTAATCGAGCAAGACACACCGTGCATCACCTTCAGCAGTAGCGGCACCGAGCAGGAGATCATAAGCAACGCCATGGAGATCAAAGCAAGAGGCGGGTACATCATCGGAGTAAACCACAAAAATAACCCCGTATTCGACTACTACATCAAAGTACCCGACGCAGGAGATCTAAACCCAGTAACCCAGATAATACCAATACAGATACTAAGCTACCAACTCGCAGTGCTAAGAGGCGCCGATCCAGATAAACCCCGAAACCTGGCGAAAAGCGTTACAGTAAAATAAAGCAAGCCTAGAACATATATTTTTCTTATATCTCACAAAAAGGTATTCGTTCGACGGAATCTTGGAATATACGCGCGCGAGACCACTATTTTATCTGTATTTTAATCCAATAGTATAAACTAGTCCTTGTATTGATCAAAACACCACTACGACCCACTCAACTATCGAAGCCAGAGATCTAAACCCAGATCATACTCATAAACATAATCTACCAGCATGCAGTGCTAAGAGACGCCGACCCAGATAGACCCTGAAATCTCTCATAAAGTGTCTCAGAAATTGAGGTATAGATTAATAAAAAACCGTGAAACTTTATTAACAGCCTTTTGTTAGCAAAACTGATATTATGTCCCAAAACAGAAACACATTGCTAGGTATAGTAATCATACTCCTAATAGTAGGGATAGGTCTGTTCTATCCCCGAAATCAACCCACACAAGAAGAATCCACAATAAAAATAACCTCCTCATTCTATCCATTAACCTATTTAACCGAATATATCGGTGGAGAAAAAGTAGAAGTAACTACACTAATCCCATATAATAACGACGTACATAGCTGGCAACCCTCCATAAGCGACATAACTGCTACCGAGGATTCAGATATTATCATCTACCTAGGAGCCGGCCTCGACCACTGGATGGACGAGGATATACTAGAAACCATCAACCTAGAAGAAAAAGAAATAGTTGAAGCAAGTCATGGAATCGAACTTGCTTCAGGCGATCACACTGAAGAAGATGAAGCTGAACACGACCACGATGAAGGAGATCCTCATCTCTGGATAAGCCCATACAAAGCAAAAATGATAGCAGAGAAAATCTATCAAGCTATCAATACCGTTGACCCAGATAACTCAGATTATTATCAAAGTAACTGGGAACAATTAGAGAGCAAGTTAACAAACCTAGATCAAAGATACCAGACAGAACTAGAACCAGCAATGGGAAAAACCTTCTTTGTAACACACTCAGCATACGGATACCTAGCAAAACGCTATGGACTAGAGCAACACGGAGTCATAGGATTAACCGCAGACGAGCAACCTAGTACAAATAAAATAGCTGAAATTGTAGACATGATGATAGAGGAAGAAAGCTACGTATTCTACATTGACCCCGTCTACAGCAGTGATTACGCGGAAACCCTAAAAGATGAATTATCTACCCGTACAGGAAAAAACGTAGAGATACTAAACTTATACCTAGCAAATGGACCTGTAGACGATCTCGACTACTTAGAACAACTTGAAGCTAACCTAGAAAACTTGAAACAAGGATTAGTGAATTAATTGCCAGACCCCGTAATAGAAGTAGATTCAGTAAATATAACCCGTAAAGATAAAACCATCATAGAAGAAGCAGACTTTACCATAGAACAAGGAACCTACATGGGGGTAGTAGGCCCAAATGGCGGGGGAAAAACAACTCTTATGCAGGGAATCCTAGGAATCATGCCACTGGAAAAAGGATCGATCAAAATATTAGGAACTCCTATCCAGCAATTTGAACAATGGAATAAATTAGCCTTCGTTTCACAATATAGCATAAACTTCAATGAGAAATTCCCGCTAACCGTCAGAGAACTAGTCGGACTAGGAAGAATAAACAAAACAAACCTCGGAAGACCACTAAAAAATGATGACTGGAACCAGGTAGATGAAGCAATAGAATTTATGGGAATAACCCAAATAGCTAACAGACGAATAGGACAACTCTCAGGCGGTCAAAAACAAAGAGTATTCGTCGCTAAAGCCATAGTACGTAAACCCCAAGTACTAATACTAGATGAACCCGCATCAGGCATCGATCCAGAAGCACAGGAAAAATTCTACATGATCCTGAGCAACTTGAACCAAGAAGAAAGAACAACAATCCTCATTGTAAGCCATGACCTAGCAGCAGTATTTTGTAGAATGAGTCACGTAATGTGCATCAACAAAAAAGTGTACACAAGCCCAATAACTCCAGATAATGATCCTAACGAGATACTGCGAAAAGCATACGGAGAACACTTCAGATTTGTAATGCATGAACACATATGCGAAGGGGTATTCGATGTATAACTATCTACTCAACTTACTTAATTACCGCTTTTTCCAGAACGCATTAATCGGAGGAAGCGTGAGCGCACTAGCATGTAGCCTAATAGGATTATTCGTTATATTACGTCAAGAATCTATGATAGGCGACGGAGTCGCCCATGTAAGCTTCGGGGGAATAGCCATAGGCCTATTTCTAGACATCAACCCATTATATACCGCACTAATAGTCTCCATAATAGCTGTACTAGGCATATCATACATGAGAAAACAAGGACTAGCAGAGTCGGACTCAGCAACAGCAGTAATACTCGCCGTCGGATTCAGCACAGGTCTAATAATAATCAGCCTAGCTGGTGGTTTTAACGTAGAACTATTCAGTTTCCTCTTCGGCAGCATTCTAACAATCAGCCGACAGGACATGACAATGATCTCAATACTAGGAATCGTCAGCCTTGTAATGGTCACTGTATTCTATAAAGAACTTTTAAGCATAACATTTGACGCTCAAGCCAGCAGGTTAATGGGAATCCCAGTCGGGTTATTGAATAATATTTTCAACATTCTAGTGGCTGTAACCGTTGTGTTAAGCATCAAAGTAGTTGGCATGATCCTGGTAACCGCATTACTCGTTTTACCGGGATTAACTGCGCTTCAACTTGACAGCGGCTTCAGAGCCACCGCTATTATGAGTGTAATATTCGGTGTATTCGGCGTGGTTTTCGGTATTTTTGCTTCCGCGGTATTGGATGTCGCAACGAGTGGAGTTATTGTCTTCACACTAGTCTCAGTTTTTATTACAGTATCTTTAGGTTCTAGACTCTACAAACGGAATAATACCCTATAATACTCTATTTGATTCTCAGTAAACTCTCCTCTATGTACCGCATTTTATTCACTGTTTTTGTCTCACAAACATAATTGGATAAGTGAGTTATTATGACAGTTGAACAGGTTTACCGGATCTTTATATGGTCAAGCATATGATGCGGCTAGGGTGGTTTTACAGCCTCCTAGTCTTCTTCGGAGAACTCAAACACGGAACCATAGCCCTCATCGAGGAAAACATCCCAGGCATTACATTAAGCAGCACAGAGAACCAGGACGAGATAATAAGTAACGCCATGGAGATCAAAGAAGAAGACGCATTTTCATCATCGGAGTCAACCACCAGAACAATCCCGTATTCGACTAGATCAAAGTACCCGACTCAGACATCCTAAACCCAGTAAACCAGATAATCCTCGAAACCAGGCGAAAAGCGCCAAGATAAATAGACAAATTATTCCGTATTACAAAAGCCTCCGGTAATAAGGTGAAGAAGAGATACTGTTCACGTCGGGTAGATAGATCTTATTTATAAGCCATAACAAGAGTAATGGGTATGGGTAATGGGTATGGGCGAAAAAACAAGTATGGATGAACGAGGCAGGATAACCATCCCCTCAAAGATAAGAGAGACTATAGGCAAGAAAGAATTCACCATCCGACTCATAGACAAACAAACAATAATACTAGAAGCCATAAACCAGGAAAACCTCCTAAACGAGATAAGAACAATAAAACTAAGAGGAGACCCAGCAAGAGCAACAACAGACTTCTCCAAAGTCAGCGACAAGTACGGTGCAACTAAAAAATGAGACTCCTCGACGCCGACATACTGGCCTACACCCTCTACGAGATGTCACCCGCCCACCCGGAAGCCTGGACATACCTGAAAAACCACGTCAAGGAATCAAACAAACTATACGTGACACCCATAACCATCCTTGAGACATACAACACTCTATACCATTATTACCGGGTACGACCCAGGGAAAACATACTCACAAAAATCAAGTTAACCATGGAAATACTTGAACACATAGAGACATCAATACATGGAATAGAAGTAGCAAAAAACATGAACATACCCCTCGGAGACGGGTTCTTACTAGCCACAGCACGAGAAAATAAAATACCCGTCATAGTATCTAATGACCAATACGTAATCAACGCCGTAGATAAATATGGACTCATAAACGAGAACCCTATATCAGAAGAGACCAGAATCCTCCTAGGAGATTATTCCCCCTAACTCCAAGAATTAACTAATGTCATGGTGACATAATCCCATCGAACGGGATCAGAGATTATGCCTCAAATATCTGCGCCTCAATTTAAGATAAACATACTTGATACTAATATATTTAAATAACAAATACCTCAATATTCGCTTTAAAAAATAACATTAATAGTCATACTTTTCACGAATATATATCAGATTAAAATAACTTTGAATGTATCAAATATTAACAACAAGAATACGTTAAACAAAAGAAATTAAATCCAGAAAATACGCCTCTACAAATTACCACCTAAAATGATCACCTGCAACGCCATGGAGATCAAAGAAGGAGATGCATAACCGGAATCAACCACCAGAGCAACCCGGTATTAGACGACCCTCTACAAAGATCCAAAACAACTGGTCTATTTTTTACCAAGTTCATTTAGCTTCTGTAACGCAGAGATGAGTGCATCCCCCTTCTGAACACTTAGAACTTCTTCATCCAATCGGATATCCTTTGAATCAGTTACTCTACCAACGATAGAAGCCGGTTGATCAAAGCCTCTCAACTCCTCTAGTATATCCTCAACGTATTCTTCATCCGCAAATAAGAGGAATGCCCCGGAGCCAATCAAGTACAAGGGATCAAATCCCAGCATATTAGCCAGCTTTTCCGTCACAGGCGCCACGGGGAGATGCTCCGAGTAAACTTCAACCCCCCGTCCTAAAGGTTCTAAACACTCGTAAACTGCGGCTCTGAAACCGCCCTCAGTAACATCGTGAACCATCTTTATCCCTTCATGATGTAATTCATTACACCTTAGAATTCGTTTACGGATAGAGATCTCTTCACCAATATTACGCCCATCCTCAATCATACTCGCATCAAGAAACTTCTCCACGACATTACCTCCCTCGCTCAGTATTATACCGGTTCCCTCTGCTCCAACCCACCCAGAGAAAATGATACTGTCACCTGGTTCAGGTTCAACCCCGATATACTTCTCCTCCTGCAAAAAACCGATGAAACTACCAACGAGAACCAGACCCTTTACCTGGCTAGTTACCTCGGTATGCCCCCCGATGATAACTATCTCCTCCTCCAACGCGGCCTCATGAAGCCCCCTTTGAATCTCCAGGAGCCTAGACTCAGGGAAACCAGTCGGCATCATTATAGTCACTGTCATAGCGTAGGCTCTAGCCCCAGCTGTAGCCAGATCATTCTGATTTACAATAACAAGTTGTCGTCCAGGGTTAGCCGTAGGAAACGTAATGGGATCCGATTTGTAAACCAGTAACGGTGGAGACTCATACCCCATCTCGGTGAACACCGTGGAGAGATCCAGTGAACTCACATCAAACCCAGATACCGGTCCTTGCACCACGCTACCATGCTTATAGCCAGATAGTTTTGTGATCTCTTTCAATAAACTGTGATGAATTTTTCCCTCAGAAAGCCCCAAAATATATCACACGAATACAATTCACTTTGCCAATTTAACAAGTATCCGATCATAGTCATTTGCCGCATTTATTGATGATTGGATCGTAGAATAGTCATTTGGTACATATAGTGTGTTTGTAGCCCTACTTGTTTTTAGAGTATTTGTATTTGTAACTAAATGAAAATAATATTACAAGCAATAACTTTTTTCGTGAAATAAACCTATTACACTTTTCTACTAATTGGGGGACATCGGCGTTTAACAACATATATAATTTTTAAATCTAACCTTATTTAAACAGAAAAACATTAAAACAAAATATACTAATTTATGTAAATTTTTAAAAAAATCAAGAAATTTTATCTCCAGTATTTAGTAATATAACTTTTTTGCAAGATTTTATAATATTAAAAGACCAGACTTCATGCATGAAAGCTATATCCCTTTTACTATCGCTAGTAGTCGTAGTATCCGCAGCGTCAATAGGCCTAGGTATAGTAGATGTGAATGACCTGATGGAGAACCCATCACAAGAACTATCCGAAATAGGCACAAACATCCAAGAGTATTTATCAAGAGGAACAGAAACACCAGACGACCAACCAGGGAACACAACACCAGACACAGGCGAAACCGATAACCCTGAAACCCCTGAAACCGATGAACCAAAAACCCCGGAACCGACGGACAAACCATGGGAACAAATAGACTGCAATGTTGACCCCTTACCCAACCCCCCTGAATACGTCGAGTTAACCCCCGGATGGAACCCCATGGAGTATGAGAAAAACGAAGAAAACCCCTATGAGAGTTACCACCTTGTAAGCGGAGCAGGAGACATATTCGCCCTAGGCGACCATGGATCACTCCTGAGACTTGACAGCGGATTCTGGACCAAAATAGACGCAAACACATCCATGTCACTTAACGGGATGATGCTAGGCTCATGGCCCTCATACATCGTAGGAGACAACGGAGTAATCAGAAGCTACAGCCCCGTAACAGGCTCCATTAAGAACTTTGAATCACCCTTCGATAATATGGATCTTTATGATCGCCCCGACCTATACACAGCCTTCGGTACAAGTCATGAAAACTTCTGGATACTAGGCGACGGAGTATTCTATCACTACTACAAATTCCCACCAAGTCACCCCGAATACAACAGCAGCGACACGACCCCCAAATGGGAATACGTAGGCTGCCCAGTATCACCTGCAAGCCTAAGAGGCCCACATGACCCGTACATCAGCGATGTCTGGGTCTATGACCATGATACAGTATTCATACTAGTAATGAGTGCAGGGCATCAAACCCTTCACGAATGGGATGGGAACAACTGGATCGAACACGATGAGCTCCCCACAAACAGCCTTATACGTGATATCTGGGGCCTTGGGCCAAGCGACATGTTCGCCATAGGTGTAGGCGGAACCATACTTCATTATGATGGCTTTGACTGGAGGTCATTCAATGATACTGGATTAGACAGATGGAACAGTTACTCAGCTATCTGGGGGACAAGTAAAAACAATCTCTACGCGGTGGGAGACTCGAGCCCAACAAGCAGTCAGTTGATGCACTATGATGGTGAATACTGGAGAGGTATAGATATACCTACAGATAATAGCCTAAGTTCAATCCTAGGATGGAGTGAATCAATTGAAAGTGTATACTTTACCAGCTATGAGGGAGAGATCTTCCACTATGTGACCGCAGTTGCAGGGCAGGGCGAGGACCTAAATTGGTATACACTAGAAAGCGAATACCAACCATCATACCAAGATCACGCTGTGGATGGTAGCCAGATCTTTATAGCGGGTCAATACTGGCCTGTAGGTACAGACGGAAAAAACGTTATCTATCATGTAGGCGCAGGCCAAAGTTTCAATAGATATGAGGTAAAAACTGAGGGAGAAACAGTATATTGTAAGGCTGTGGCTGTCAACGATAATAATATCTACACTACTGGATGGGATAAAAATTATAATGCGTACATATGCCGGATGAATAAGGATGGCAGCGACGCTAACTTTTTCTATCAAACTTTCCCAGATGCAAACGTATCCCTCCAAAAGTTAGCGGTAGATGATGAAGGAAACACCTACTTAGCCGCAATGATAGGTGGAAGCTTTAATGGAGAAACCTACTCTGGATTCCACGAGCCACCACCAGAAGACTTAGGATATACACCATACGCCTGGGATGCACTAGTTATAAAATACTCACCCGAAGGCGACTTATTATGGAGCAAGATGTTCGGATCACCTGAAACAAAGCATTACCCATGGGGGAATCTCATAGGTGAAAGAATAAAGAAAATAATGGTAGATGAAAACGGAGATATCATAATCATTGGTTTTGCATTAACTAACCCTGGGTTCACTATAGGAGGAGAAAACGGTCTATCTATCTCACCGGGCTCTACTAACGAAGATGGAACCGGCGACTATGTATTCATAGTAAAAATGAAGCCCGATGGAACACCCATAGCTGCCAAGTCATGGTCACCATATAGTTCTTATATGGATATCGAGGAAACCAGTGATGGCTATATATTCACAGGGAACACAGACTTTGCGGAAACCAGTGACGGAATAGTTGACGCTCATCAAAAGAATATACTGGTGATGAAACTTGATGAATCCTTGAACACAATATGGACCCGCTACATAGCCTATAACGGGCATCAATGGTTCAGGGATTCAGCCATAGGAAATGATGGCAGCGTATACATCACAGGTCTGACAATGAGCTCTGTTGGCGGCCACCGTTATATTGGAAAAGGTGACATCATGGTACTAAAGATCAGCGATGATGGAGTCCTTCAGGGAACTAAACTACTGGGAGGCACGGATAGAGATGAAGGTCTATTTATCTATCTTGATGAATATGGAAACCCTAACGTATTTTCAGTCATTACGAGTACTAACGTCTATGGTTACAAAGATGACTCAGCTGCAGTCCACTGGAAACACATTGATATACCCACTGATCCCTACGCCGAATGCAGGCTAAAATATCGTTAAACCTTTTTTCTTTCTAGTCTTGAATTATATATTAATAAAAAAATTATGAGTTTGAATTCCAAAGGTATACCCTTGTTAAAAAAACTTTTCCATCTACTCAACAAACCTGATCACTATCATAATCAACTCATCAAAAGAACCCTAACTTGGAAAAGCCGAGATCCTATTCCATAACTGAAAAACAGTGTTAATCAACATACTGATTCCTTAAATTAACTGAACAAGATTCACTACTTGATACATAATGGATTTTGACAAAATAGTAAAAAACCGTAGAAGCATAAGAAGCTACAAAAAGACCTCCGTACCAAGAGAAAAAATAGACAAAATACTCGAATCAGCGCGCCTCGCCCCCAGCGCTAGAAATCTACAACCATGGCACTTTATCGTTGTTGAAGACAAAGAAATGATAAAGAAACTAGCTAAAACAAGCTGGGCAGAAACAGCCCCATTAATGATCGTTGGCCTAGCGGACACAGAAACCTCCCCCCACTTGTGTCAAAACGATCTTGGAATCGCATTAGAACACATGGTATTATCTGCTTGGGATCTTGGTCTTGGAACATGCTGGATGGGTCAATCAGAGAGGGAAGACCTGCTGCGAGAATTACTTGAGGTTCCCGATAACCTGAGACCTATCGCACTCATCACAGTAGGCGAGGCCAAAAGTGTACCAGATGCAAAACCTAGGAAGAGCATGGAATCCATAGTTAGCTGGGAGAAATACGGTAAAAAACCAGAATAGCCCCTCAAGGTCTCCAACACATTACTCTGCTTTTGCCTCATCTCTTATGGTTTTATCATAAATCAAAGGGGTGCTCTATTTAATTCACCGTTCCCGAGCATCATTATACCGAACCGAGGTAATATACGGGTTGAAAAAGCAAGGAATCGATTGGAGTTCTCTTTGGAAAAATGAAGACTGGTGGGCAAACTGGTTAGGCATTACCCTATTCGTATTAACCTACACAGGAATCATATTCAAGACTCCCAGACCATCACCGTGGGTAATCAACCCTCAGTCATCCATAACAGCCGATAACATGCTCATTGTATTATCCCTGATGATAGGAATAATGGTTCTATTCTCAATAAGCATAAAGTATATGGGTGGAAAACCAGGGAAATACGCCAAAGCTTTCACAATAATATTCGCCACAGGGTTCCTTACCCAGATAATAGCAAGTCAGACTACCCTAAAGACATACGGATTCGAATACGTATTCTGGTCACTCCTCCTAGGTATACTGATACGGAACACAGCTGGACTGCCTGACTGGCTTAATCACGCCGTAAAGACAGAACTATACATAAAAACTGGCCTAGTTCTCCTAGGCGCAGAGATACTATTCAACGTCCTACTAAACCTAGGATTCTATGGACTTATTCTAGCATGGGGCGTCACCCCTATAGTACTTTACACTACATACTCTCTAGGCGCTAACAGGTGGAATATAGAGAAATCCCTAGCCCTGTTAATAGCCTCCGCCACCTCTGTCTGCGGAGTTTCAGCCGCCATCGCTATGGCGGCAGCATCCAAAGCTAAGAAAGGACACCTCACATTAACTATCTCCATGTCCCTGATCTTCACAGTGATTATGTTAGTGTTAATGCCCCTTATGATAAAATCAGCGGGCATGAGCCAATTAGTTGGTGGCGCATGGATTGGCGGCACAATAGACTCCAGTGGAGCAGTGGTTGCAGCCGGAGAATTACTGGGACCGCAAGCCATGGAGGTCGCCATAGTAATCAAGATGATACAGAACATGATGATAGGTGTCCTAGCCTTCATAGTAGCCGTAATATGGGTTCTACGCATAGAGCGAGACCCTGAATCCCCCCGACCCAGCGCACTGGATATCTGGTACAGATTCCCCAAGTTTATACTGGGATTCATCATATTGTCTCTCATATCCTCCTTTATACTCAACCCTATGATCGGCGAGACCGCATTATCCAACATACTAGACGTAACCAAAGGCCTCAGAACCTATTTCTTCAGCATAGCATTCGTATGCATAGGATTAGAAACAGGATTCAAAGAACTAGGGAAAAACATAGAAGGAAGAAAACCACTAAAACTGTACCTCTTTGGACAAACCATAAACCTAGTGATGACCCTACTATTTGCATGGGTACTCTTCGGGTTAATTTTACCCAGTTAGCACCCTAGCCCTTGAACAAAGGTTCTACCTAACACGTCATAAAACATTAAAAAAATAGGGATTCCTCACCAAAAAACTTGAATTAACATTTGGAACGTACCGGCAACATAATAGTATAACCTAACAAACCAGGAATCCCTGGTTTCCAAGATACTCGACGAAACCCTATTTTCCATCCTATGCAGCGTATGTTTCGATTATCTTGTTCAAGAGCGAATACTTGAATGGTGCTCCATAGTTTACTAGCCCTGGGATCAATACTCTCACAACTGGGATACCTATTCTCGGATCTGTCCGGTTAACATATATTACCTCGTGTCCCGTTTTTTCTAAATCTCTAATAATAATCTCAAGTTCTTGTTCAATATAATTAAACTCATCAAAGTCTGGTATCCGCTCACCGTAGCAGCTCCACTCAAGGAATTTATCTGTAGAGATGGGTCCCCTTATTCCTTTTCTTATCTTTTGTTGAACAAGCTCCGTTAATGCTCTAAGCATACCTACTTGAGGACTTAGATGGGTTCTTGGACCCCAAGAAGCATCTGTACTACTGGGATAAGTAACGCAGTAGCCGCCAAAGGGATTGGCTGAGTTAGCCACAGTGATGCGGCTAAGGTTAAAACAAAAAGTCCTTTTCTCTCCTGAGTTGTTAGGATACCCGTTGTAAAATAGTATAGCGCAAACGAGATGAGGAAAGATCCAATAAATTTCCCATAATCCTTGATGGTGTTCATATAATTAATTTCAAGGATAATAACTTATATAGCGAATAATCCCTGCACAAACCGCTGGTTTATTATGGCCTCGTAGACTCGAAAAATATCCCACCTCCTTTTTACTTTGGTACTGTCGATAACCGTGGAGTATTATTTCCTCGCTTATAGTCACAATATGTAGTTTTGTAGTATCTAAAAAAAGTAAATAATAGTTAACTATAATAATTATTTATCCATTTTTGACTCTAATGTCTCTTAAACCAGATTCGCCCTGGGCTTTCTTCGCAGTCACCATCGCCTTTTCATGGACATTCTGGGGTATCCTGTTTCTACAATCCAATCAAGACAACTTTACGCCCTACGGGGCGCTATTCTACATCGGCGGCCTAGGCCCCATGCTAAGCGCACTATACCTTACCTATATGGAATCTAGTCTGGGAGAAACAATAACCCTCCTAAAATCCACGCTAGACTTTAAGACCTTAACCCTAAGTAGCTTAACCTTAATCGTAGTGGTGTCGACACTACCCAATATCTTATCCGTTTATCTCAACAAACCCCCAGATGAACCATATATAACCATGAATCTTTCCCCAAACACTGCAATCCCGTGGATGTTTTTCCTTTTCCTCGTATCCATAATAGAAGAGACAGGGTGGAGAGCCTACGCATTACCCCGGCTGCTTGAACAATATACCCCACTAACCGCTTCCCTGATCCTTGGTACTATGTGGGCCGTCTGGCATATCCCCTTATTCCTGATTAAGGGCACATGGCAACACGGTTTAGGGTTTCTGACACCCATGTTCTTTAGTTATATGCTTCAACTGCTACCTCAGAGCTACCTCATGACGTGGGTGTTTAGACGTACAGGAAGTAATCCCGTGTCGGCTGTACTACATCACCATCTGGTTAACATGACGGGGGAGCTGCTTGAGGTTACCCAGAGAGCAGATCTGCATCGTTTCAGCATAGAAATAATTCTATCAATAATCCTTTTGCTCCTCGGATAGAAACCTCTCTTAGCGATGCTGGTGTACCTTGTATTGAGAATAGGCTACATTGATAATGTAATGGCAAAGCAGAACCTAGGCGAGATACTTAAACGGATTCAGGGTTCCTCACTATAATGATCTAAATTTTTTATAAAGTCTTTGCACTAATCAAACTATATCTTAACTAGTTCCAACTGGAAGTCTGATTATAACGGTGGTTCCCTCTCCCTGCTCAGAGTCCAAAGTGATGGAGCCTCCATGTGCCTCTACCACCCTTTTACAATAAGCCAGCCCTAGACCAACTCCCTTCGGCTTAGTAGTGTAAAATGGCTTAAACAGATCTTCCATATCTTCATCCCGTACACCTATACCGGAATCCCTAATATGCACCTCTGTATCCCTCCCTACCCGTCTTGTTGTTAGAATAAGCACTCCACCGTCAGGCATAGCATCTACAGCGTTCTTGATCACATTAATGAAGACTTGCCTAATCTTAACAGGATCCACAGACTGGGCGATAAACTCATCAAAGTATCTCCGCTTAATCCTTATACTACCTGGAACATACACCCTCATAAGTGCTTTATCTAAAAGTTCATTGATGTCCTGCGGTATACGTGTAACCTGCTGAGCCATAGTCTGATCAAGCAATACATCAAGAATCATTTGAGCCTCCATTAACCCTTCATCTATAACATCTAGGGAATCCTCTTCAATCTCCTTCTGCCTTAATTCATAAGATGCGCCACGGATTCGCTTCAAAGGCTTCCTGAGATCCTCTGCGTATTTCCGGGATATGCGTTGAATCCCCTCAATAGTCTCCTTAGCCATAACTTCGTTAATATTATCCATATTCTCCAAGGCGTATATTCTCTGCAGGGCAGAGGATACATGAATAGACAGCAAAGAGACAAGTCTCTTATCCTCCTCACTGAAAACGTCTATATTGGGACTGCAGAGGTTGATAACCGCTACAACCTCCCCACCGATACTGACAGGTACATTCAATTCACATGAACATTGGACACTGTGAGGGACAAATCGCTGATACTTGAATGTCTCAGATAAATCAGGTACACACACCAAGGAACCCGATTTGACAGCATCTATGACCGGTGAATCATCATGATAACTGAGCTCAAGGAACGCAGCCTCATTATCCCGTATCAACGGGAACTCCACACCATCCTCCTTAACCAACCCAAACCCTGTGTGAATGTAACCTAGGACCCCCTCAATTGTATCAAGGGTGTATTCCCCTACTTCAATAATATTTGAAGCCGTATTCAGTCTTCGCACATACTCGTGAAGGGCCTCAAGTTTATTCTCGTAGTAAATACGGTCAGTAACCTCGCGACTGACCTCCAGAACAGCCTCCACCTCGCCATTATCCCCGACTAAAGGCTCTCGTCGTATATGCCAGTACTTCCCATCTGGGCCTTCAGCAACCTCCTCCATACTCCGGGGATCATCAAAGAAGAGACGATGTTCACAAGTTTCACAATCCCTAGTGCAGTACCCGAGATCCATACACCGCTCACCGATAACATCCTCAGACTCAACCCCCATAACCCTTGCCTGAGCCTCATTAACCCAAACAAACTGGTTCTCACTATCCTTAATGTTAATAGGATCAGAGATAGCATCCAACACAGCCCTATTACGCTCCTCCAACCGATCCACCTTCTGACGCATCTCCCGCATTTCTGTGTTATCACGAATAAAAACAAGCAAAGCAGGCTCGCCACCAAGATCAATGGCTGTAGCAAGATACCTATAATAAATAGTCTCACCCCTAGGTCCAATAAGGGGAACCTCAAAAACTTCGGTCGACTTGGCTCCACCTAGATGCTTGTTAACCAACTCTTTTGCTTCTTCCTTGTACTCCTTCGGGATCAGGTTCAAATAACTATTACCAATAACAGCATCGAGTTCGATCGCCGTAGTGGTTACCGCGGGGTTAGCGTAAACAACCACATCATCCTGAATAATGATAGTTGCCTCGGGAGACTTTCCGAATAAAGCATCTAATGTAACAATCCCTTCTAGGTCTGAGAAATCCATATAGTATACTCCCTTTTAATCATAATAATTGAATCTAGTACAAAAATAATCACATAACCAGAATAGATCTATTTTAAAAAAAACCTCACACAACCAATTTTACCTTTTCTCAATTTCTTCCCTACTCCTAAGAACCAGTTTTAACTAAGATAAAAGACAAGTACAGTTATCTTCTACGTTATCTAAATAAATAACTAGGTTAAAGAAATATTGAGTAACCATGGAAATAATACACGATTACCGAGACCTGTACCTAAACCCAACGAGAAGAGTATATGACCAATCAAAACAAGATTTAACAGTAAAAGAAATTATGAGCAAACCTATCCACACCATAGAAAAAACCAGAACCACCTACGAAGTCGCCAAACAAATGACCAAACACGAAATGGGCTGCATAATAGTAACAAACAAGGAAAACCCGGAGGGCATAATCACAGAGCGAGACATACTCGAACACATAAAAGAAAACCATGAATCCCTCAAATTAGAGAAAGTGATGAGCAAACCATTAATCACAATCCCCATAGACTCATCGATCAAAGACGCCGCAAAGACCATGATAAAGAAGAAAAACCGGTTAATCGTCACACAAGGAGAAACTCCAGTGGGTGTAGTAACCACTTCGGACCTTGTTAAAAACATGCCCAGCACACCCCAAACCCGTGAATACGCAGACAGGTACATGACCACCCCTGTAGAGACTGTACCAGAAAAGACATCCATCAAAGAAGCTGCATCAACGCTAGATCAGAAAAGGATAGGCAGCCTAATAGTGACAAGAAACGATGTACCCATAGGAATATTCACAGAACGAGATATTATAGAGCCTATAGCCGATAAGACCTCCTTATCGGAGCCTATAAACTATACAGAGCCTCTGCTAGCCATACCCACCATGACCCGAATCTTGGGCGTAGCAAAAGCCATGACTGGCCGAGGCATAAGGCGGTTACCCGTAGCTGAAGAAACACAGCTAATAGGAATAATCACAGCGAGAGACCTAGTTGAAGTATACTCAAAATAGTCCAATTATCCTAGATCCCTATTTTTTCTCTCTATTAAAAATCCATACTAATAGACCATAAATTATAAAAAACCAAAAAACAGTAAAAAACTCGGAAACATAGAATCTTTACCGGAAAAAGCTTCGTTTCCCATTCTTTTTTCTATAAACCTCTTTACAATTCTACACTCGTAGTAAACAAGTAACGACATCCACAAGAATCAACGGGACTAGATAACCATGAATCTATTATTATAAATCAAGGCACAAATCGCTAATATGTTACATAATTACTGTAGAATTAAAAAAATCTAGACCTTCTCGAAAAATAATCTGAAAACTACCTTTATAATCCATAGAAATATGAAATAAATTATGCCGAGTTGTCAACTCTGTAAACGAGAAACAGAAACAATATTCACATGCAACTACTGTGGACAAAAATATTGTCACGAGCATAGATTACCTGAAAACCATCGCTGCCCAGGTATGCCAACAAGCAAAGAATGGCGAAACAGAGACAAAGACCTAGAAAAAGAATAAATCATAACTAGTAACCGCGCCAACGTATAGATGAAGTAAATAACTAAACTATCTTCTATCTCGCCTATCTTATCTTGATCGCCTAGAGCCCTATTAGACAATATGGAAGTGAAAAAGAAATAATGCCAGATAAAAGTTATCAACAGAATAGGTAAATACTTGCTTAGATAACTCGTATTAACCTTTTTAAGAACAAGTTATCTGTTTAGTTTACAATCTTTAGACATCTGTTGTGAGGCTACATGTACTTTAATGTTTTAACCATAATGGGATTCACCGTCATAATAGCCGTTATCGGACACATGCTTTTCGATAAGACCGGCATCCCCGAATCCATATTCATGATAATATTGGGCCTCATCTTAGGCCCCTTATCAGGTCTCATAAGGCTACGAGACATATCAGGAGTAATTACCCATGTTTTCACTCTAAGCATCGTCATAATATTGCTTGAAAGCGGTCTCACAACAGATATACGTGAAGCCCTAGAGACCATGAGAACCTCAACCATCTTTACACTAATAGTTTTAATCACCACCAGCATACTGTGCAGCGTTTTTCTATACGCTATACTAGAGTGGTCGATATATTCCAGTCTCATCCTCGGCGTAATCTGTAGCGGCACCTCTACCCTCCCAATACTCTACTTCACTAGGAGGATGAAACTCAATCCAGCTGTAAACCAGATGTTGATCTTTGAATCCATTATAAACGATGTGACAATAATCACAGCAGTTTCAATAATAATCCAAGCCATGACCTTGAAAGTAAACCCCTATTTAGCCATCTTAATTATAACCAGATACATTTTTTTGGCGTTTTTATTTGGGGTCCTTTTTTCTTTCATCTGGACTATAATTCTGGCTAGGATAAAGGAAGACCTAGCGTTAAAATACCTTACAACATTGGCTATAGCGATATTATTATACTCCTTAACTGAGAGTCGAGGAGGAAGTGGTGTAATAGCTGTCATGATTTTTGGTGTAACAATAGGAAATCTCCCGAAATATCTAAGAACTCATTTACAGATTAGACGAAAGGTACTGAAGTTTTTCACTGATATTGAGGTTATGCAGGACGAGGTCACTTTTCTCGTTAAGAACACTTTTTTCTTTATTCTGGGTCTGATGTTCAATCTAGAAACAGTGACATATAGTACGCTAATGATCGCCTTGGTATTAACCGTTTTAATGATTGCCAGCAGGTGGATGAGTTATAAGATAATCGGGTTCTATGACACACGCTTCAATGATCACGTCGTGCTTGTTTCTTTAATGGTTTCAAGGGGTCTTACAGCTGGAATAACTGCTTTTATGCCCGTTGAACAGGGACTACAACTTCCACCCCTTACAGATATTGTGATTGTAATGATCCTATTCACTAACATTGCTGCAACAATGGGGTTCATCGCAAAAACCAGAAAATAGCCCCGCCCTCTTTTTAACCGCCCTTTTTAGTATTTTATTTACTTACTTCAGTACTGTAATATTAGCAGGAGATACTTCAGCGCTAACATGATATCTGCATTTTTCTTCACATGAGATAATTGATACTAGTTTACTGTAAGACAACTATATCCCTTATCGAGGAACTGAGAAAAGATAAAGGCACATTTATAACTTGGATAATGAGGGAACAATTCATAGATGATTAATAAATTTCTTTTCAATGGTGGTATTCTATTAGCCTCCTTATTATTATTGGATAAATTTAGCCATATGACTATTGTAAATAGTGAGAGAATCGCGGAAATTACTGGATTCGGTAAAACTGCGGTTGGTTTCATATTAATCTCTCTTTCAACCTCGCTCCCAGAGTTAACTGTCGCGGTATTCAGCACAACAACAGAAGAAGCAGTAGGAGTTGCACTAGGCAATATCTTGGGAAGTAATATACTGAACATCTGCCTCGTATTCGGTGGATGCATATTATATGCTGCACTGAAAGGTCTTGTATGTATAGATTTTCTACCTCTAATAACTAGAGATGATATCAAGACACTTCAATTCGGGTTATTTACTGCAAGTATAGTGCCACTAGTGTTAATCTATCTAGGGTACGCCAGTCGCATTATAGGCTTGGTATTAGTACTATTGTTTCTCTATAACACCATTCAGCTTATTCAAAATCGAGAAGGCGTAAAAGAAGAAGGTGCTCTTGGAGAGGAGAAGGAAAAGTTACCAAGATACGCCTTAATGCTTTTCATTGGGATTAGTGGTGTAATCGCCGCTAGTTATTTTATAGTTGATGCAGCAACTTTTCTTGCTCTAGGGGTAGGCGTCCCTAAAGTAGTGATAGGGGCAACAGTAATCGCCCTAGGAACGAGTCTACCCGAGTTGGCTACCAGTATCCAGGCAACAAAAAATAACAACATACATCTTGCACTTGCAAACATTGTCGGAAGTTGCTTCCTTAATATTACTCTTGTACTTGGGGTTACCTTAATGGTGGTCAAATTCACAATCAATGTGGAGGCTTTTACAAACATCGCCGTATTCAGCTTAATAGCTACCTTATTTCTATGGTATTTCCTCAATGGAGATCGAATATGTTGGAGGGAGGGCGCGATACTTGTCTTCCTCTATCTATTGTTCTTATATAGCACATTAAGTTTTTAATCAACTCAAAATAGGGGTTGATTTATACTCTTCATATATTCTTTGAAGACTTTCTCATGGATTCTCAAGGACTCATCACTGTATAACACCAGTCGAACCTCCGATAAGTTCAGATCTTCAAGCACTGTTGTTATTGTTTCTATTGCTACCTTAGCCGCTTCCTCTAATGGATAACCAAAAATTCCTGTACTTATAGCTGGAAAACTAATGGAGCTGATATCATTGTCTTGTGCCAGTCTTAAGCTGTTCCGGTAACAAGCCGCTAAATATTCGCGGTCTCTCGATGATCTCCTGTAAACTGGTCCAACTGTGTGAATCACGTACTCTGCTTTAAGACGGTATCCACCTGTAAGCTTAGCCTCCCCCGTCTCGCAGCCTCCAAGTTTTCTACATTCCATCCATAAACCCGGTCCGGCTGCTCGATGTATTGCACCGGCTACGCCGCCCCCAGGGGCTAGTCTCTTATTAGCCGCGTTTACTATGGCCACGGTGTCCTGTTCCGTAATATCCCCTTTTACTAGCTTGAAGACCGTTGCATTTATCCTAGCCCTCATGAATCCTCACCGTATATTCCTCGAGTATAAATTTTAGGGGTATCTATACGTTATCCCCCATAGAACCCTATGGCTCTCTTAGTTAATTTCTATTCATGCTTCAGCCAAGTATCTTTTCAGATTAAGATACACACTAGACCATTAATACTAGAAGTATGCACCCTTACGAATAGAACAAACCAGAGTTGGAGACAGGTTGTAGGAAATAATATGAACCACCCAGCAGAGTTTCTTACCTAACATGAGTTTCATAGAACCTGATGGAGAATCAGTAAACAGATCTTTTACCATCGACAAGGCACTTGATGATGAACTCATGCAGGAAGCCCAGAAGAAGAGAATATCTGTAAGCACCCTTCTATCTCAATTGGTTAACAAGTACCTAAATTTTCACAGATACAACCACAACCGAAACTATATCAACATGGGCAACAACACCCTTAAAACCCTCATGGAGAATATGGACGAGGATAAACTCTACGAATGCGGTTATACCATGGGGGGAGAGAACCCTATCTCAAGGCTCTTCAGAGCTGGATTAAAGCCTGGGAAAGAATCCCTACTGATTTATCTAAAAACCCTTGACTTTTACGCTAATTGGTTCACCTGCGAGGAAAAAACAATAGATGAAATAAAATACATATACATTGATCATAACCATGGGCTTTTATGGAGTAGGTTTCTAGAGGGATACTTTAATGGAATATTTGATAAACTTGATTTGACGGCTGAGATTACTAGGCATGGTAAATGTTTCTTAATTCATTTAAAAAAGTGAATATGAGCATCATAACGATTCTTGGAAAAGTCTTCAACCTGATTTGATGATTTTTCCGTTTTCAGCTCCAGTGTACTCACCATGTTTTACCACTAATTCTCCATTAACAATCACATGGACTATTCCCTCTGGATGTAACCTGGGTTCCTGATACGTTGATTTATCAATGACTTTAGCTGGGTCAAACACCACTAAATCAGCCATATAACCCGGCTTAACCACTCCACGACCCTTCAACCTAAACACGCTGCAAGGATAACTCGTCATACGCTTCACAGCCATCTCCAAGTCGAGAACACCCTGCTCCCTTACATAATGACCTAGGACTCTTGGAAAACCCCCATAAGCCCTTGGATGAGGCTTCCCCAGTAACAAGCCATCTGTACAAACCATACCTAATGGATGCTTCATGATTCTTTTCACATCCTCCTCGCTCATTGTGAAGTTTGCCATGGAGCCCATGTTATCCTCCTCCAATACAATATCCATGAGAGCATCAACCGGAGGGTGTCCACGGATTTCCGCTATTTCCTCCAAAGTTTTCCCCTCAAACTTTTTGTTCTTAGGAGACTCAACATAAGTAACTAGAACTTTATCCCAACCAGCGTTTCTTCCACTGCCCACTCCTTCACTGTACTCAGATCTAATTCTCTCCCGTATCTCTAAGTCTCTCAATCTAGCCAACAATCGTTCAACCCCTCCATCATGAACCCAGCTAGGTAATAGACTACTCAGGAAGGTACTGCCAGCCGTGTAAGGATATTGATCATATGAGATCTTTACTCCCCGAGTCACGCCATCCTCAAGTAATTCAAGTGCTTCCTTTGATTTTCCCCAATTCTTTTCCCCAGAGGCTTTGAAGTGACTTATGTGGCAGTGTACTCCAGATTTTTCACCAATGGTTAAGATCTCTTCAATGCTCTTTAGCAGTTGGTCACCTTCATCTCGCATATGGACGACGAATACACCGGAGTACTCTGCAACCACTTTACATAGTTCCACTAATTCACTAGTCTCAGCGTACACACAGGGAGCGTAAATCAAACCAGTACTCATACCTATGGCTCCTGCCTCCAAGCATTCCCGGAGTAACCTCTTCATCTCATTTACTTCCCTATCAATGGGCCCCCGATCATCCATACCCATTGCGAGCAGCCTTAGATTACCATGACCTACCAATCCGGCGACATTAACCGCTGTACCACTATTCTCTAAAACATTTAGATACTCTTCGTAGCTACTCCAGTTCCACTCAATTGGTGGATCCCCGTTTAAACCGGATAGATACTTTCTCCATTCCTGTACATATTCTCTTCGTATTGGGGCTTCTCCTAATCCATCCTGTCCTATGATCTCTGTTGTTATTCCCTGCATTATCTTAGGGAGAGAGGCTGGTTCATGTATCAGGAAGAGATCTGAGTGGCTATGAGTGTCAATGAAACCTGGAGCCACTGCAAGGTCTGAGATATCGATGGTTTCATCGGCTTTTTCAATTATCCCGACTTTTTCAATGCATTCATTTTTTATCGCTACGTCTCCTTGATGCCTCGCGGTTCCTAGGCCATCTATTATTACACCGTTTTTTAAAAGCAAATCAAACATACAAAGTATATCTCTTTTGAGTTTTTATAACTAAGTACTTAGATATCTTCCTAGAAGCACCAAAACTCTGAATATACTAAACCAGTTAAACCCCATCTCTCTATAGCAAAATCTATTCTTTTTTCACAGGCTTCGTGGCCAATAATGCAAGCACCGTACCCAGCAAAGGGAGAATTAATGAAACCATTATAATCTCCCCGTATCCGCCAAAGATATCATAAGCATAACCAAACGGTAAGGGCCCTAGTGCAGATCCGATGACGCCTACCATCATCGTTACGCCTCTAATTGTTCCGAGATAGCGTCTACCATAATAATCAGGCCAAATAGCCCCAATGGCGAGGCTCTGTAACGCCATCTGAAGCCCAAAAAACACACCGTACATGATAACAATTGGAACCGAGTTAGCGAAATACAGAGTAATTAGCATTAAACCTATTAAAAACTGACTAACCGTCAGAAGAAACCGTAACTGAATACGATCCGCTAACTGACCAGCAATCAAGATAAAAGGAATTCTAACCACGCTGATAACCCCGTTGATAAGCGCTGCCTGCTGTGGGGATAATCCAGCCTCACCAAGTATACTGATCTGGTGAAACATGCAACCTGTGTTGATAGCACTGGGTACGATAATTAAGTAAACTATGATCCAGAAAGCACGTGTCTTAACCGCCTCCCTTAACGTCCAAGAGACCTCCTCAACAAACTGAACCTCTTCACTGGCGCTATCAATCACATCGCCATCAGGAAGCAACCCCACATCCTCGGGCCTAGTCCTAACAAAGAAATAAACCAAAGGCGCCACAAAGAACCAGAGCAACAATGCCCACACTCTCCAACCCATCTGCCAACTGATGTTCTGAATAATCCACGTGTTAATAGATGGGATAGTAGCAAGGCCTAGCGCCCCAAATAAACTAAAAATACTAAGCGCACGCCCCCGATTTCTAATAAACCACTGAGGAACAAGAGTCGTACCGATTAGACTCATACTACCCTGACCTAGCAACCGGATTAGAAAGAATCCAACAAAAAGCATGGGCAGGCTCTTTATAAAACTCATATATATACAAGCAGCACCGAAAAACGCCGCTACCAGCGTACTCATTCTTCTATGACCATATCTATCAAAAAGCCCCCCAACAACACTCATCACCACACCAGCAGCGAGAGTACCCATACTATACATTCCGGATACAAGGCTACGGCTCCACCCAAATTCATTGATATAACTATCAATAAACACGCTCACGCTAAATGTCTGCCCTGGCCCACTAAAAAACAGAGTAAAACCAGCGAAAAACACCATTACCCAGCCATAGAAAAAACGGGTCTCAACAGGAGGTTTCTTAGTCAATAATATCCCCCCAAATAAGCAGGGCTTCAAAATAAATCTTATTCACAAAACCCTAAAAACTAATATTAGAGAACACCCTCAACTAGACCCCGTTTCT
Organism: Candidatus Bathyarchaeota archaeon; assembly: GCA_014729945.1. The sequence goes on along the minus strand of WJJC01000009.1, from coordinate 5,429 downwards.
ATTCCCTTCATAATCTTAGGCCATATCACTGAGCATTAAAAAAAGTGGTAGTAATTGAATAGGAAACTATTGAGTATCCGTGTTTTTCCAGTAACTTTTCTCACCAAGCCATTTACCCAGATAGACTAGACCCAACATTATGGGAACCTCCCAGAATAACCCCATGGTTGTACCTAGCGCAGCCTGACTGTTTAACCCATACAGACTGATAGCTGTAGCGATGGCTATCTCAAAATGACTGGATGAACCGATCAAAACACTGATAATAGCCTCCGGATAAGCAAGTCCCGCAAACCGGGTAACCAGAATGTTATACCCCACCACTATAATGAACCCCAAAATCAGGGGAATCGACATCTTCACCATCAAATCAGGATTATTAAGTAAGACTTCCCCGTTCATGGAGAAAAGCACGATTAACGTGGTTAACAACGCCAGTATGGAGACTTGTCCCACAGCGGGGCGGTAGGTGTACTCAAACCATTCCCATCCCTTATTCTCTATGATATAGTTCTTGGAGATATACCCGATTAATAGAGGTAACCCTATGAAGGCGAGTATTGATATAACCAGTAATCCCCGGTCTATGGGTATATTCTGTAGACCCGTTAACAGGGAGACCACGGGCGCGTACAGCACCATGATGGTGACCGTGTTCAGGCTAGTGTTGATAATGTTCTGCTCCTGGTTTCCATCAGCCAGTGACCCCCAGACCAGCACCATGGCTGTGCACGGGCTAGAGCCCAGGAGTATCGCGGCCACGATCAACTGGTCGTACCCGGCTAGTAAGTATTTAGCGAGATAAGCTGTCACCAGCGGGGCCACTATCCAGTTGGAGAAGATGGTTAGGATGATGGGTTTCGGGTTGAGCATTAGCTTCTTGAGTTCACCCATCTGAAGGTTCAGTAGAGCAGGGTACATCATCAGGAATAGACAGATGCCTATTGGGACGGATATTCCTCTGATCTGCCAGGCATCAAAGGTCTGACCCAGGACTGGGTAGTACTGGGATAACGCTATCCCTATTCCCATGCATACTAGGACCCAGATTGCTAGGTATTTCTCGAATATGCTTAAACGTACATGTTCTTCCTTCAATGTAATATCACAACCCATGAACACATAAACAAATTTAAAATTATTTATGGGTTATCAGGGTATCCACTCTTGAATCCGTTGTCACACCTTGGCTTACACTTTCCAGTAAGACCGAGGCAGTTCACCCATACCACGACTCCCCACAACCAAGAGATCTGTTCCTATTCTTTCAGCAATCTCTACTAGCTCCTCTGCTACATCCGTGTTTCTGGCTGAGACCGTCTCCACCTCTACCCCGGGCCAGGCTCTCTTCAGCTTCCCTAAGCAGTTTCTCACTAAATGATTTGGTGATCATCTTCCTGTAGATATTTACGATAATAATCCTCGAACCGCCTTGATGCGCGATCTTCTCTGCTTTTCTCAATGCTTGTTTCGAGTAATCAGATCCATCATACCCGACCACTATCTTCTTTGCACGCAATACCATAAAAAAATGAAAACATATAAAAATTTTTAAAACTATTTATATGTAGATATAAAGGAATGCCATATGAGTTCACCACGAGAAGAACTGCAACAAATACTTGAAACCCACTTCTGCGACCTAGACGACTCATCCAAACATGAAGCTAAATTGGGAGAAGTAACAGAGAAATATTTTAGTAATAAAGATATCCCCCGATACGTCAAAATATTCGAGAGCCTATCAGATGAAAAAAGACTCCAGATACTTCACTTACTTACCTTCCGGGAGATGTGCAACTGTGAACTCACAGCCGCGACTAGATCAACACAACCAAACCTCACCTATCATGTGAAAAAACTGGAGGAAGCCGGACTAGTTGAGAAACGACGAGAGGGCAAATTCATTTACTACTCCATAACAGAAAACCCCATCACTGATTTCATTATAGAAAAAATATAACCTTCATTGGTGGTTCTTAGTGATCCACTCAATCAAGGGCATCAAGGAATCCGCCAACTCTTGACCCTTATCCGTTATAGAGTACTCCACCCGAGGCGGGATCTCATTATAAGCTATTCTCTTCAGGATACCATATCTCTCCAACTGTTTCAGCCTAGTGGAGAGGGTCTTGGTGCTAATATGGTTCATAAGATCGTTAATTTCGTTGAACCTCAGAGCCTGCTCGGTGCAGCAGAATATGAAGAGTATACCAATGGCTCCTCTGCTCCCTAGCAGGCTTATGAATTCGTCTCCCAGCGGGGGCAGGATACATCCAGCGCAGTCTTTACTTTCCATCTCTTCATCAACTGTAATCCTTTACTCTTTACCCTTTAAATGCTTTAATATTTACAGTAAAGTGTTAACGCCAAACCTGCAAATCCTTAAAAAATAAATATATCACATAACCCGGACACAAATACCCACGGCCCCTAGACGTCTATCATCATAGATCCATTTCCCAACTATCCACCGCCGATGGGCGGGACAATATACACAATATCTCCCCCATGGAGCTTCGTGTCATAACCATTTAACCCCAAAATATCCCGACCATTAACCCAGACGCCAAGATACTCCCTCAAAACACCCTCATCATCAAACACCAACTTACCCAATCCCGGAAAAACCGCCACTAACAACCCCAAGAGATCCCCCACAACCAAACCCACCGGCACCCCGCGACTCCACTCCCTAACCCCCGCCGCCTCATAAGCCACACCATAAAACCTAACAGTGATCTTCAACAGGTTGTAACCTTTTTGAATATCTACTACAACTAAATATGTGAGTTTTATGGTCAAATCCTACGCCGGCGTCTACTTAGAAGTAGACCTAACAAAAGAAACAACCAAAAAAATACAATACGACAAAAATACACTCAGAAAATATCTGGGCGGCACAGCCCTAGGCGCAAAAACCCTCTACGAACAGGTCCCACGCGATATTGAATACAATGACCCACGTAACACCGTATTCATCGGCACCGGACCCCTAACAGGCACAAGCATAGGCGGCTCAGGAACTATCAGCCTCGTAACCAAAGGTGCCCTAACCGAAGGCGCCACAAGCACCCAAGCAAACGGCCTATTCGGCGCCTACCTGAAATTCAGCGGCTTCGACGGAGTAATCCTGAAGGGGCAAGCTGAAAAATGGAAATACTTGGAACTAAAAAACGGAAAAGCAATACTACATGACGCATCACAACTCCAAGACCTTGACACTTATCAAGTCACAGATAAACTACGAGAAATCCATGGCTCAAAGAACAGATCAGCCAGCGTACTCAGCATCGGTCCCGCCGGAGAAAATCAGGTTAAATGGGCTGGAACCTTTATCGACCACGGCCACAGCGCCAGTCACAACGGCTCTGGAGCAGTCATAGGCAGCAAACACCTCAAAGCCATCATAGCCTTCAGAGGAGACGCCCACATCCCAGTATACGACAGAGAAAAACTACAAAAAATCTCCCAAAAAATGTATGAAGACGTGGAATACTTCACCGGCACTATCGGCAGCGTAGCCACTATGTGGAAAAGCCAAAACGGAGCCCTCCCCGTAAAAAACTATAGCACATACAACTGGGGTCTAGCACGCGAAGACACAGAGAAATATACCGAAAAAACCCTTCGAGAAAAATACCAAACCCAGAGAATACCCTGCTGGAACTGTAGACTACTCCACTCCACCATGTTCCAGATCAAAGAAGGCCCATACAAATGCCACGTCGAGGAACCAGAGTACGAACAAATGGCAGCATGGGGTCCACTAACAGGAATCACAAACCCTGAAGCCACCATGATGCTAAGCGGATTAACCGACCGCCTCGGCCTAGACAACAACGAAGCCGGATGGATAGTAGCCTGGGTTATGGAAGGCATGGAACAAGGTTGGCTCACAGAGAAACAAGTAGGCTTCAAGACAGGCTTCGGAGACCCAGAAGCCGCAAAAAAAATATTACATATGATCACCGACAGGGAAGGCTTCGGAGACAAACTAGCAGAAGGCGTAAAACGTGCATCTCAGCAACTTGGAGGAGAAGCAGCTAAAGCTGCTATATACACAAGGAAAGGCAATACCCCAAGAGGCCACGACCATCGAAACCGGTGGGCGGAGATGTTTGACACCAGCGTAAGCAATACGGGGACCATTGAGACTCATATGAGCGTCATGGTCCCAGACGCCCAGGGCCCAGAAAACCCCTTACTTATCAGTAACGAGGTCGCTCGGACGAAAGGTCTCATGCAACTCGAGGACAGCGCAGTCACATGCAGATTCAACACAAGGATGAACCACACGAGACTAGCAGAAGCCATTTCCGCCGCCACAGGATGGAATATGAGGCCAGAAGAAGCCTGGAACATAGGTCTTCGCGCTGTCAATCTTCTTAGAGCCTTCAATCTACAAACAGGCATGGAAAAAGAAGACGATTACCCATCAAACAGGTACGGCTCCAAACCAGCTGACGGTCCCACCAAGGGAAAAAACATAATGGCTCACTGGGACGAGATGCTGGAAAACTACTACACAAAGATGGGGTGGACCTCCGAAGGCGTTCCCACAAAAGAGACTCTGGACAAACTGGACATAGGCTGGGTCTGGGAAGACCTCCAACACCTAAACCAGTAAAACCAACACGCAGCTATCCCAGTACCCAGATCTATAACCTAAAAACAACTACTTCAGTAAACGCCTTAAACTCTTCAAATCTAATACCTCCACCATCTTAGCTACCAACCCCGCTGGAACATACCTAACCAAACAAAGAGCACCCGCCCCTGGAGGCTCCGGATCAACAAACTCTCTGAGATCCACCTCTTTCAACCACCGTAAAAACTCCTGCACCTCAGGAATATTGTCTTCATTTATCTCTATATTCTTCTGTAGATCACGCCACATATACAATTCGTCCTCCCCGAAGCGAAATCTTCCAACCAGTAAATCATCCTTAATCTCATTGAACACCCCCGGCCTCATCATAAAACCAAAATCCTCTGGATCAACACCCGCCAACACCAATCCAATAATAGTTCTATAACACTTCTCACAATCACAGCAATTCAAACCATCCTCCGACCGGTAACAACTCCTAATGTAAATCCCATCCCCGTAATGTTCCGCAATACGTTCAACCCGCTCCTGACGACTAAACAAATAACCATCATGAATCACACGCGTCCCATCCCATTGAATATTATTATCAATATCCGGGCAGGATCCCCAGGCCACCGGGTTATCTGCTGAATGAGTAGCCGCAATATACAGCCGAGATAAACCACACCGCACCGAGACCGGTGCACATAAACCAGTCAACGCCAACCCATGCATCACCCGCCCATACCAATCATATCTTATCTCTTCCCCAAAATACGCGTAAATCATCAACTCGTTGACGATCTCCCTGAAATTAGACTCAACTACACGATGT
>WJJC01000068.1 GCA_014729945.1 Candidatus Bathyarchaeota archaeon | reverse complement strand
TAATGCATGTAATGCATGGAATAGAGAAAGCTGGTTGGGAGTACATACATATTGAGGCGGATGAAAACTGCTATGAGAACCTCAAAAAAACTAGACCAGACATCGTGTTCAACCGCGCCGAGGGGATAAGAGGGGAGAGCAGAGAGAGTCACGTTCCCTCTTTCTGCGAAATGTTAGGAATACCTTACGTGGGTTCCGGGGTTATGGCTAACGCCATCGGTCTTGATAAACCCACAGCTAAGATTATTCTAGAATCCCATGGATTAAAGACCGCTCCTTTTCAGGTACTTGAAGACCCAGAAGAGTCTATAAGAGATAATCTGGAGTACCCTCTCATCCTGAAACCGAGTCATGAGGGAAGCAGTATTGGGATAAACTGGGATAACGTGGTATACAGTGAACATGCTCTTAGAACTAAACTCAGAACTATGCATGAAATATACAAGCAGCCAATCCTTCTAGAGAAGTATATCGATGGCCGGGAGTTCAGCGTTGGATTCGTGGGAAATTACAGTTCTGCTGAAACACCAACAATTCTCCCGATACTGGAAGTAGATTTCAGTAGCTTTCCAGAGGAACTAGGCAAAGTACTGGGGCAGAAAGCCAAGAGCATATTTGACGATAGCAGTAACTACCGGTGCCCCGCAAACATAGAACCCGAACTAAGGCAGAGATTAGAAAGTCATGCAAAAGCGTCCTTTAAAGCTTTAAATTGTAAAGACTGGGCTCGGATGGATTACCGCTTAGATTACAAGAATAAGCTATACTTCTTGGAGGTTAATACCCTTCTAGGAATCGACTACGATGTGAAGCGGGACGAGTTAAGCTTCTATCCCATGATGTGGTATGCTACGGGTAAGAAATACCCCGACATGGTACGTGAAGTAATAACCGCTGCATTAAAGCGGTATGGGTTGGTCTAGGTAAGTTGCAGAACACAATCCCTCTATTTATAGACGCATTAAAACGTGGAGAAGAAAGGCTAACAGAAAAACTCGGATACACTACCTCCATCATTTTCAGAACCACACTAGATGATTCAAATATAACAAAGATCACAGAAATCGATCACAGTAATTTCAGAGCTGAACTATGGGGTACTAAAGAAAACCTAGTGGAGAAATCAAGGAGGAATAACTTCATCATATTAATTGTCCAGTTACAAGGTGAACCCATAGCATTCCTATATGGCTACGATGACGAGTTAGACCCAAACTGTTTTTTCCTAGATGAAGTTGCTACAAGGATAGAGGGAAAAAGCGTAGGAAAAATGCTTATTCTTCTCTTATTGGTCTATTGTTATCATTTAAACTATCAAATAATAACTCTCTACACTGAGGAGCAGGATGAGAAGGGGAGACGACTCAGGGAGTTCTACGAACATCTTGGATTCACATATACGGGTATAGACGCAGGGATGGGTATATCGATGAAACACAAACTGGACCTACCTGGGTTAAAAAAGCTCTATCACCGTTTTATGAACTCAACTACTTAACCAAATACAGCCTATCCCTAGAACCCGGCTCAAGGAACTCTCTCATCCTCTCCTGAAAAGTCACCCTAAAAACAGAATCCATAAATGTTGTTGAGATTCATATTCCTTGTTCGGACTGAAGAGTATGAGTGAAACGGTAAAAAAACTGAGTTTTGAGGATATGGATTTCAAGTTCAAGGCCGCTTATGCCCAATACACTGAAAAATTTGAATCTGCACATACAGATGAGAGAAGAAATGAACTGAATGAAGTCATAACCCAGCTATACTCAGAAGACATTAGCTACCCAGATTATTACAGCATAATAGACAAGGAGACAGATGATAGATACAGGTTCCATCGAAGCAAGATCAACACCACGCGAAAATACGCTTACCGCAAGAAGCAACAGAAAAAGAACCGCATAGATCGACACAAATAACCTTTCACAGATACGGTGAAGATTATTGAAGATTAAAAAAGTAACAGATAATGTCGGCTATATCCTCGGCGGCGTGAACATGGGTGTAATCACAAACAACCATGAAGCAGTTCTGATAGATACCGGGCTGGATAAGGATAATGGGCGGAAAACCCTACGCGTCCTTGAAGAGGAAGAACTTGAATTAAAGGCGATTATCAACACCCATAGCCATGCAGATCACTTCGGTGGCAACGCATACCTAACCAGAAACACTGATACCAAGGTATATGCCCCGAGTCTAGAGTCGGGAATCATTCAGAATCCGTTGCTGGAACCAGTCTACCTCTTCCATGGAGCAAACCCCATTAGCAATCTACGTAATAAATTCGTGTTAGCCGACGCGTCCCCAGTAGACCACATACTGGTGCCCGGAAAATTATCAATAATAGGACTAGCGTTAGAAGTTATTCCTCTCCCGGGTCATAGTTTCAATCAAGTAGGCGTACAGATTGATGATATACTATTCTGCGCGGACACAGTTTTCTCTAGAAGAGTTATCGAGAAATACAAGATCCCGGTGGTCCAGGATGTTGGTAATCATCTGAAAACTTTGGAGAAACTGAAGAATATGGAGCACAGGTTATTTGTTCCTGCTCACACCAAGCCCACAGATGACCTCTCGGAGCTCATCGATCTAAACATGGAGACAACGTACTCCCTCCTCACAGATATCAAAAAAATATTGGATGTCCCCAAGACAACGGAGGATGTGCAGTCAGAGCTTGGAGCTGAATATGGGATAGACCTCAGTGTTGTGCAGCAGTATTATCTAATACACATGACCCTAATGGCGTACCTAGGTTATCTCTACGATTCTAAACAAGCGGATATAAAGATAAGAGACAATCGTCTCTACTGGTCAATCCTTGACGGCTAAACCAAATAGGATTACGGCCAGATACATTATCCCCGCAGCAACGATAAAGATAGGTAGATATCCATAATAATCAGCTATCCATGCGCCTACCATGGGGGCGACAACCCCTGTGACGCTGCTGGGCATGAATGTAAGTGCATACCCCATACCGATCTGGCTAGGAGGAGAGAGCCTAGCAGTAATACTTGCCTGACCTGGCATAGCCATTATCCCGAATAAGCGATAGAAGAGATACATTGCCATAAAGGGATATACACCTGGAACGAAGAAAGCCGCCAAAAAGAAGGTAGTGGCAATACCTAGACTAAGTATTACCCACCGCTTCTCCCCTAAACGAGACGCAAGGAAACCTCCGAGAGGAGAGGCAACCAAACCTAATACACCCGATACTCCAAGCATTAAACCCACCTGTACAACGCTCCATCCACGAGCCTCTGTGAGATAAATGCTAAGGAAAGGGGACACCATCCATGAGCCGAACATGCGAACACCACGAGATGCGATATAGAGCAAGAACTCCTGGGTTAGTAGACTAGTGGGTTCATCTGGGTCAATCTCTGCGCCTTCGTCAGGGACTGCGTTTCTCTCTGCACTTGGATCGGTTTTTACTAGATATAACAATACTAGTCCAAGTATTATGGGTATGACCCAGAACTGGTAGGTTTGTCTCCAAGCTAAACCTAATCCTATAAGAACCGATACACTTAGGGGCCCGATGGCTATACCGAAGGTTCCACCGGCGTTCAGGAAACCCATGGCTTTAGATCTGTCATCTGGTGAAGCGGATCGAGCTGAGTAGCTGTGAGCCGGGGGATGGTAGAAGGTGCTAGTGAGAGTTAATAATACGGCTGATACCACATACATCCATGGCGTAATGCTGAAACCAGCGATCAATGCTCCTGTAGCAGCCATCAATATGCTTCCTGCAATTACCTTTTTAGCGCCAAATCTATCACTTATCCAGCCTGCCGGTATGCTGAATATTGCTTGGCTTAATGGTGGTACTGCTGAGATTACTCCAATTTGAAAATTGTTTAATAGAAAGTCTTCTTTTATCTCAGGCATTATTGTTGAGCGCATCCCCCCTGCAGCGTGCACGAGGGCGTGGGTGACCACCATGGCCATTATTCCCATGTTCATTAATGGTCTTTTTTTTACCGTCTTTTCTTCTCCGTTCAAAAGAATCAGCTACACAGCCTTTTATTGCCATATAAAATATAGGTTTTTATGTTGAAAAAAGGAGTTTTTTTCGTCATGGAGATGTGAAGCAGGTTAATGTATGCTGTCAACAGTGTGTTAAACTCAGCATAGTATAGTAATTATGTTCAACATGCCTGGTTGAAACATTTTATACGCTTTGTTCCCCTGATAGGTTTTCTAATTCAGCTAGGGTCTGCTGGTATCCCTGGGATAGTCTTCAACTATGCCATGTGTTCATATTTTTTTGTCAGGGACCGTGTTTGGAGAAGGGTTAAGGGTTTTATATAGTTTCTACATCTCTTTTACTCTACATATTCTACATATATGAGATATTAGCTTAAAATGTCTAAGGGTTTATATGTAGGGGTCTCGTTGTGCTCCATGAGTTTGCTGGTCCTTCTATTCCAAAGTATTTACCTAATCGTGAAGGCATCAACTCCAGCGACTCAACAATTATCCAATATATCGAGCCAAGTTGTCCTGTAATGGGTTGATATCATAGAGGAAATAGGGATACCCCTGACGACTTAGAGCGGCTAATGGAAAACAGAAACAGGTAAAGAATATTATTAGAAATAACACGTAAAGTCTGTGTTAAATTGAACTAAGGTTATCTGTTTTTAACTTGAAAAGGCACTCAATCCTGTCTTCATTCTCCACACAGTCCTCCAAATGAATCTCGAAATCCTTGTTCAAGATCGAGCCAACCCCTCCCACCAATCCGCCTTTTATGAAAAGACACATAGCATCATCTTTCTCCCCACAGCTAAGGCTAGAAAAACCAATCTTACCCTGAACCATTACTACCCCTTCCTCATGGTCATAGCGTGTAACCTTGAACTCACCCCAACCAAGGTTCCTGAGATGCCTGAACCGTTTATCTATCGCCTCCAAAAGATCCTCGTATTCATCTTCTTCAAGAGGATAAAGCTCAGAGATCAGGTATTCAGCATATCTTTGACTCATCTGGAAAATCATTGCGCTTCCAGCGCTCTTATAAGTGTCCTGAAGTGTAATCAAAAAGGCCTTGAATCCTTCAGGGTTAAAACACACTCTACCCGTATCAACAGACTCCATAGATGAACAACATTTACCACCTTTTCTAAACCTTATGATAAACTACCCGGACACTCTAACCTCAACCTGTCCATCTCTTTACTATGAGATTTTCGAATAATAATCTAATACAAGAGAGGTCTCAGTATCCGTGAATGAAACACCGACATCAACACCAATGAACTCGTCATTTAATAATAAACGGCGGTTCTCTTCAACCCCAGTAAGCTCCCTCATTAATTCATTAATCACCACCAAATCAACAGACTCCCTATAATAGTAAGAATACAAGACGGTCTCACCTGCCTTAACAGGCAAATCATTCCTATACACAATTTCCCCTTTCTCTAAAACAATCTGCGAATGCCTTTGCGCCTCCCCAATATCAAGAAACTCCAACTCACCCAATCCATTATTGCTACGAATGTTGTTGATGTTTTCATAAATAATCGCTCTAAGGTCCTGGTTTTCAGTTGTAATGGGTTTAATGCTATCTGATTTTGTATCCACGCTTCGTAGTGAAAACGTATAACCCATCTTACTATAAACACAGCGAGTAAAAAGACTACAACCTTAAACCTTCTCGATAAATGCAAATAGAACTCCTTCAAAATAAATAAAACATTAAGTATTATAATAAACATCTCTCCTAAACCTCAAAATTCTAGACTGTAGAAGGAACAAGTGTCTTCTAAACAGTCTACATTCTCTACACGTTCTACATCTTCTACCTCTTGTTCTGGGGACCACTATGATTTTAGAATTTAAATTGCGGAAGCATATTCTTTTAAATATCCATTTAATATTCTTTTCAAGTCATCTATATCGTTTAATAACGATTCATGTTTATCTCTTACTTTCTGCAATTTTTTGTTATCTAGACTATTTTTAATACGTTCTAGTTTTTGGTTAAAGTCATCTAAATCATTTTCCAAATATATCTTATGATGATCATCTACGGGTTTAGATCCCTTGTATAATTTACATTCTATTCGGTATTGATTTATATTAAACTCATAATCAGATTTTTTAAAATATTCAACAATATCTTTATCTAAAATTAGAAACATACTGTAATTAATTTGATTATTTTTCCGTTTATTATTCATTTTAAGTTTAATTGAGTCTGATCTTAAGGTAATATACGGTTTTACCCCTTTAGCTAGATCTGATTTCATAAAATTATACATCTTTTCATTAAATATCGGCACAAGTTCAGATTTCAATGATTTTATATCCTCATTGAAAACTTCCAAAGTGTTGTAAAATTTTTCAAACTTAGAATAATCTTCGTTTAGTACAGTTTTTAATCGTGATTTTTCAATATTTTTCCATGTCCCCTTAATCCTATTTTGTCCGTAATTGATATCATTAATTGACTTTAGTTTTTTTTCTACGTCATCTAAATCATCCAGAAAGGGAAAAATAATGCTTTGTTAAAGAGAACACATTTAATGTCATATATGTTGTTTAGAAAATTTTCGAAACATTAGCAAAGCACATTATTCACCATAATAAACCTATAACTGTTAATGGCGTATAATTAATAGACAGTTATTTTAAAAGAAAATTTAGCAGACGAATTTTTTATTGATTATGTCTACAATCAAATTAAGTCAAAAATATAAAAATCCAGCTTTTATCAACATCTAATATATTAACAACATGTACGCTAAGGCTTGAAGTTATCGAATTTAAGTTGAAAAAGGGTTAAAATAATGATCTTTTTCTAAATAATTAATCTAGTTCTGTTTTTTTGATCGTGATAAAAATAGAGCTTCAAGCTCATCTATTGATAATTCCCTGTTGCTTGGACCAATTCTGCAAAAATATTTTCCATTTTTTACTTTGTGCACTCTTTGACTCTGAGGGATATAGCACTCAAGTATAACTCCTTCTTCTTTCTCTATGATTGTAAACGAGGGTTTAAGTGGGGGTTCACATAAATCTCTTGAAATATTTGTAATTTTTAACTGCAAGGCATCTATGTCGCTAATCCCGAAAATCGTCCTATCGTTTGCCACTCCGACGTATAAATTCCCTCCTTTAGTATTAGCGAAAGAGGTCAATATTTTGGCTAATTTATTGTTATCAGGTAATTCTTGTTTAAACTCAACTAATTCTGATTCTCTCAATGGAACCTCTCTTCTTTCACTATCTATTTCTTGTGTTAGGTATATTTTTTCAAATGGATTTACTATATCTCGTTGTCCATCATTGTACCATACTACATTATCGCGAAGGGTGCTATAAAGTCCAAAAACTTGAGACTCAGTAACATCCCCATTTTTTGCGTAGCCCCAAATTTGATAATCACAGGAAGATCGATCTCCAGCCTCATTCAGATTACATCTTCCACTAGCACCAAAATAATTCCTAGATATTTCTGGTAGGGCATTAGCTACAATTAGAGAATCTATTGTGTTACAGCATAAGATCGAAAGCGCATAAATCCAGCATATATCGTAAATTGTTGCACTATAAAATCCAAAGGGCTGATTTGTTTTTTCATAATACTTGTCATATAGATCATTAAATTTACTTGATTCGGTTGGGGCTGCATATGTGCTTAACAATTTTACATTGCTTGCTTGCTCAGGTGTAGTATCGAGCATCGCTTGAGATAGTACCGTACCATCACAGCCATACCAATATACAGAACCAAGGTTGGGGTATCTTTCCAATTCTTCAAGTATGTTTACTATTTCTGAGAAGGATATACACAGTATTCCTACTTTTTCATGACCATATTTATTAATGGCTTCTTTTGTTAAAAAATCAGCTTCCTTCATGAGATCGATGAAATCATTTTGATCCGCTTGATATCTAATGTAATCAAGTGAAAAACCATATTCTTTCCAGATGGGTTCAAAGTAATTATATATTCCATCTGCCCATGCGTCTCCTCTTCTTAGTATAATTGTTGATTCTATTCCTTGACTCTTCATCATCTTCGCGATTACTGGTGCTTGCATGATATCTGTTGGTGCAAGACGAAATAGGCTATCATCTTCAATCGATAATAATGGTGAAGATGATGTGCTACTAAAAAGGATCATATCATTATCGTTTGCGTAACTTAGACAAGTTTGGGCATGTGATGACCATGAGGGTCCAACAATGAATTGAATATCCTTTGCATGGAATGATTGAAGTAAATCTAATGATTTGCTAGCTTTTCCTTCAGCAGATGAAGGGATAAAAGTAAATTGGGTATTGCGTCCGATCCTTGAAAGAAAGGAATTGATATCTTTTTCAGCCATTTGTAGAATTGGAATTGTAGTTTCCAAATTAGCTTGAGTAGAACTAATTACTCCAATACGGATCTCTGAAGGCGCCCCCATAATTAATTATTAACTATAATTTTATTTATTAATTAAGGTATGACTTTTTGAATCTTAAGAATCAATAAACGACAATAACAAAACATCGAACTGTTCTTCGATATTATCTTCGTTTTATAATATGAAAAATATTTTTACGCCAATAATCTGCCTCATTTTTAGAAAATTCAAATTTTATGTGTCTGTGTGGTTGTTGAATATTTTTAGTTCGAAGCCATCTCTTATTTTGATTAACTTCTTCTGCCTTTCCCAGAATAAGATTCCTAAGTCCTCTACTATACTTATTATTCTTCCAAGTTTCATGTACTTCACCACCAGTATATTTTGCGATTACCTGAGGATTAGGGATGATATGAGTTTTCATTGGATCCTCCGAAAAGATCACATAATTCTTTGCAAATTCTAAAGGGACTCCTGCTATACAAGTTCCTTTTTTAAACTCGTTCTTTTTGTGTAACCTTAAAATACTCTTTTTTTAGACCTTTGTTTCTAGCGCAACGCCAAAGCCAGTCTTTATGATCACGTTTACTTTGATATGATGGCTCAAAATGCTCCCAAAACTCCCTCCCTTTCATAGTCCGGGTGCCGTTGATGATATACTCTTTCAGCTGCCTGCTTATTCTATGCCTGCTGGCTATCCTGCTATAGGGCTCATCTGTGGTGACTGCCTCCAGGAATATCCTTTTATCCCGTTCCTTCAGACTGGGGGTGCTTCCTCCAGTTTCTCCCGTTTTCTCGATGATCATAAATATCTAGGAGAGAAAAACAGCGTATGACCCCTGGCTTTGATATAATCGAGCTAACTATTGGCCAGTTTCATGAGGCTCTTATGCGAGATGAGATTACATGCAAGGGGTTGGTAGAAATCTATCTTGGGCGGATAGAACACCTTGATCAATCCACTGGGTTGAACTCTATGGTGGTTTTAAACCCGAGAGCAGTCAAACGAGCCAATGAACTGGATGAGGAATTCCGCGAGACAGGGAAATTAAGACCTCTTCACGGTGTGCCAGCAATAATAAAGGACAACTATGATACAAAGGATCTACAGACCGCGGCCGGAAGCATCGCACTAAGAAACAATCTACCTCCAGATGATGCCTATCAGGTTAAGAAGCTAAGGGAAGCAGGCATAGTGGTACTAGGCAAGAGTAACATGGCTGAGTGGGCGTTCAGCCCCTATCAGACGGTTAGTAGTATCGCTGGAACCACTAGAAACCCATACGATCTCAAGAGGGTGCCTGCTGGTAGTAGCGGTGGTACTGCTACAGCTATTGCGGCCAACCTTGGTTTGATTGGCCTAGGTACTGACACGGGTAATAGTATTAGGGGTCCTAGTAGTCACTGCTGTCTCGTGGGCATAAGATCTACCATGGGTTTGACCAGTAGGGATGGTATAGTTCCACTGTATCTTAGAAATGATGTGGGTGGCCCCATCTGCAGAACAGTCGAAGATGCAGTCCGTGTACTTGATATAATCGCGGGATATGACCCATCGGATCCAATCACAAAGAGATCCCGTGGTAAAAAACCTGATTCATATCTAACGTACCTTGACTCTAATGGGTTAAAAAATAAGAGAATCGGTGTCTTCAGATACTACACAGACAAGCAATCCACGGATCCGGAGATAAAGAAAATATTCAACACAGCACTTCGGGATATGGAGAAAAACGATGCGATACTGGTAGACCCCTTCACTATACCCGACTTCGATGAGCTTACAGAGGATATCTGGTGTAACACATTCAAGCGAGACCTCAAGAAATACCTAAAATCACTGGATAACCCACCTTTCAAATCAGTCGAGGCGATCTATGAGAGCGGATTATACTCGGATTACATCGAAGGTCGTCTTAAACGGATGGCTGAATCGGACCCTGATCCCGGTTGCGGAGATCTCTTCACCGAACCCAAGAATATCAGGTTAAGGAAGAAAATAATGGACAAAATGAATGAATATGAATTAGATGCATTCGTATACCCCACATGGAGCAATCCCCCTAGGTTAATAGGTGACATGGAGAGCCCAGCAGGAGATAACAGCCAGAAGATCCCACCACATACAGGTTTACCCGGATTCACTGTACCCATGGGATATAGCCACAGGGATTTACCTGCTGGTCTCCAGATTGTGGGTAAACTATTCAGTGAACCTACTTTGATAGAAATGGCCTATGGCTATGAACAGGCAACATTGCATAGAAAAACCCCGAAGGGTTTCAACTAGTCCCTGTAGCTTAGAAAACTGAGCATAGATCCGATTACTCCGTGGGGAAACAAGGGTATCGAGACTAGGGAAAACAGCAGGGGGATAACCAATTGATATTCACCAACCCATGAACCGATAATTGATTGAGCATGATTGGTTAACCAGATCATAGAAACTGTTACAATGAAACTACCTGTTATACAGTCAGTGGAGTTTCTGAAGCCAGCGAACAGGGATGACGCTGTAACCAGAAGCAGTAGTAGGATGGATGTTGAACCAACGTTAAACCATATCCCGTACAGGGCCCCTGAAGAGCAAGCGGATGCACCAGCTAGGAAATAGACCAATAGACTCCATTTCCTGGGTACCTTGTCGCTACGGATGGCTGGTCTCAGGGCATGATGGAATAATGTGTGGAATAACAACCAAGCGGTGCTAACAATTATTACCCCCGGGGTATTAAAGAGGATAAAATCATAGTCTTTTAAGTTAATGCACATGACCCAATAGGTTGTGTAGGTTGATCTCAGGTATGAGAAGACCAGCCATCCAGTCATATGTAGGATAAGATACGTTACTATTGATCCAAGGGATCTAACCCAGTAAGGGTAACCCTTCATGTCACTCCAATGATGTAATTTGTTAAGTAAAACATTCCCCAGTCCACCGAGAAACACGCAAAACAATAGACTCCAGTATGGGTTTATATGGAATATTTTTACAGCAGCCTTTACAGCCAGAGCCCCAACATACATGTAGCCAGGTAAAGCAAGGTTCAGGAAACGGTTTTTCCTGTAATTCAAAACAACTGAGCTAGAGGCAATAGAAACCTGCAGGCTGTAAACCAGTAAGACGGTTAACAAGGCAGGATACATGCGTGTATGATAGCTGTATATTGTTTAAACATGTTGAAAAAGATTAGATGGGAGCCCCCATCGGTGGCTCGGCGGGTGGGGTAAGCTGCAATGACTCAGGGTTCTCCTCAAGCAAACCCAAGACGGTTCCCAGGTTAATGTACTGGGCTAGCTGCAACTCGTCATCTGTCTCAATCTCACATACCTGCTCATTAAGCTCCAGTAGCTTAAAGTGTGCCAGGTTCCTAGCCGCTTGAGGTGCCTCTTTGTTCTTGATTAACTCCACCATATAGTAGAGAACCACATAGTTCACCATACGCTGGAGTTCTTGGTGATAGTTGTCCTCATAATATGTGAGCCACGTTGACTCAAACAGTCTATCAATCACATCACCTAAGCTAGGTACACTTGGGTCTTTTGCATGGTACTCTATTATTCTAGCAGCGCGTTCAGGGTGCAATAGTAGTTTCACGGTCATGGATACCGCTGTTTCAGCTGCTACTATCGGGTCGAATGTTAGCCCTGTTCTTCCGGGGAATAGGTCTCGTGTCTGGGCTAGCTGCTGGGGTCTTGGATGCATCAGGTCTCCTAGTTCATCGGGTAAGGCTAGAACATCTGGGGTTATTGTTCTTAGTAGTGCTTCCACTCCCTCGGCCTGTACATCACCGGGCACTATCCTGGGGTATTCCTGTACGTCTCCCCTGACCTTGTAGTGATAATATAACCCGCCCACGACGCTGGCTGTTGACTCCAGCTGGAACCTGTGGAAGAGATACGTAGTAACTAAAGACTCCTCCATATTAGCCATCGGTGTACCCTTTCTGATCCTTTGCTCACCAAAATCCTCCAATGCGATTCGCCTAACCTTCATCACCCGGTCTAACTCCTCTACAGGGTCAACACCGTTAATCCAATAGGCCGCATAGGGGCTTGCACTACCGGGTCCAGCGTCTCTGCTAGGCTGATATAACAGTCCCCTTTTGAAGGCATCGTTCAGTAGTTTATCCAGTTCTTCCTCTTCGTCGAGGTCTTCTGGGTAGTCCTGGTAACCGTACTCGATGCTTACCAGATCCCATTCCCCTACACCGGTCTCATATGCCTCGCTGAGGTCCAGTTCTCCATTCTTTTCCTTGACAAGCATGGCTGGGTAATCCATTACGCTTGCACGCTGGTTGATGTTACTGGCATAATTATGCCCCAGACCGAGGGTGTGCCCTACCTCGTGTACGCTGAGCTGTCTGATCCTCGCGAGAGCCATCTCAAAAGCCTCTTCGGTGTTATCCCCTTCCTCGGTGTATTCACCCTTGAGCCCCATGGCTATCAGGTAGTCCTGTCTTATCCTAAGGCTGCCTAGGCTTACGTGTCCCTTAATTATCTCGCCTGTGCGTGGATCTGTTACGGTCATCCCATAGCTCCATCCCCTTGTGCTCCTGTGAACCCAGTTAATCACATTATACCGGATATCCATAGGATCAGCTTCCTCGGGTAGAATCTCAACCCTGAACGCGTTCTCGTAACCAATGTGCTCAAAGGCAATATTCCACCAGTTTGCTCCCTCCACTAAAGCGGATCTAATAGGCTCAGGTACACCCGGATCCACATAGTATATGATGGGCTCGATAGCCTCGCTTACCTCTGCGGTTGGATCTTTCTTCTTCAACCTATGTCTGCATATAAATCGTTTCTCAAGCGACTCAGTCACGGGTGTCGAGTAGTCATTATACTTGATGCAGAAATAACTGCTCCTGATATCGAATACACGGGGTTCATACTCGTCATCAGGTAGCTCGATGAAGCTGTGATGCTGCCTGACAGTGATGCTCTCGGGGTCTGGGACGACGCTCTTAACCCAGTCACCGGGTTCCTTCCCCTGATAGGTAAGTGTAGCCTCTATCTCAGTGTTCTTGGGGAAATTCTTGGTGGCTGGAAGGTATATGGCTGAGCGATCCTTGTCCAACTCATATTCACCCTGCTCCTTCTCCTTCAGCCGCTTCACCACCTGTTTAGCGTCCCTGAGGAAGAAATCCGTAGCTTCCACCAGCACCCGATCCCCCTCCTCTGACTCCACCTTGAAGCCGCCTATAATTGATTTAGCGAAGGCGTCCTCGACTGCCTCCCGTTCCTTGGGGTTCTCACTGAGAGCCCTGTACTCGTAGTTTACCTGTGTAAGCAATATCTTAGGCCCTGATCTCTGGAATTTCACCACTCTGGTGCTGCCCAGCTGATTCCGGTCAAGTCCAATATCATTGCTTCCCAGTCCAGATTTCAGACTATTAACATATAGGAACTCTGTCTCCAGTTTGTCTATCTCTAGCCAGAGTTTTCCCTCTTCCCTGTCCCAGTAATATGTAAAATATCCTGGATGTTTATCCATCTTCTGTGTGAACCTTGTTATCGTCTGTGGTTTGGTTTTTTCTTTCTCATCCATATAATTCACATGTATTTCTCAGATGGATGTAAAAAAGAATCGAATGAAATAGCCTAACAGTTTAAACGGTGCTTCTCGTCCTGAATAAGTTGAATTCGCCTTTGGCGTCTCCCTTCTCTACCGTTACATTAGTAACATGAGCCATAGTGGGGCCCCTGTGACACCACTGTATTAATCGGTCTATCATCTCCTCCTCTCCCTCAGCGATAATCTCCACGCGTCCATCCCGTAGATTCCTAACCCATCCAGTCAACCCTAATCTATTAGCTGTTCTCCTCGTATTCGCTCTAAAACCGACACCCTGTACTCTGCCCTCCACATAGATGTGCGCCCTGATCATATCTCTTCAACACCGTATCTTGCGGCGATGTAACAGCTCCCCTCATGACTCACCATGCATGGCCCCACGGGATTATCCGGGTTACATGCTTTATTGAAAAGGGGGCAGTCCCAGGGATAGATCATGGCTCTGAGTACTTCCCCACATTTACACCCCGGTGGCATTGAGTAGTCCTTCTCTATGAGTATGTCATATTTTTTTGAGGTGTCGTATTCCTCGTATTCAGGGCTTAACTGGAGACCTGATCTGGGGATGGTGCCTATTCCCCTCCATGGCGCGTCCTCTTTCCTGAATACCTGGTCCATCATCTCCAATGCTCTGGGTGTTCCTTCTGGTTTAACTGCTCTCTGGTAAGTGTTCTCGATCTCTGTGCGACCTTCATTGATCTGTTTGATTATGAGCGCGATGCTGATTAAGATGTCAATGGGCTCAAAACCCGCGATTATTTGAGGAACAGGATAGTTTTTCTGAACTGTATAGTATCCTTTCTCGCCTATGATAGTGCTGACGTGCCCCGGGTCTATGAATCCATCTACCTGTGTTACCCCCATCTCAAGTAACGCCTCCATGGCTGGGGGGATTAGCAGGTGAGCGGAGTAGACGCTGAAATTATCCGGGGGACTTGCTAAGAGCTCACTGGCAGTGGTTGGTGCTGTTGTCTCAAAACCCACAGCGAAGTGTATGACATCTCTTTCCGTTTTCCGCGCCATCTTGACAGCATCGTGAATACTGTACACGATACGCACATCATGTCCCCTAGCTTTTGCATCCGCCAGACTACCTAATCCAGCTGGAACGCGCATCATATCTCCGAAGGTGGTGACTATGGCGCCCTGTTCAGCTAGTTTCATGGCGTAGTCTATCCGGTTGGGTGGTACCGTACATACTGGACACCCTGGACCCATGAGGACCTCCACATTCTCGGGGAGCATGCTTCTGATGCCGTTCTTCATTATGCTATCCTCGTGGGTGCCACACACATGTACGATCCTGATTCGCCTGTCACCTGCTTCACGCTTGATGTATTGGATTACTTCTTCAGCTGTTTGTCCATCTCTATAAGGGTCCACGAAACTCTGCATGCTGGAATCAATATCGTCACGGGATATAAAGAAAACCAATAGAACTTGTCAGGCTCTCTCATGTACCACTCTATGTACATCCTCAAAGTTTTCCATGGAACAGTATACTCTAAACACCCCTTGATCTTGTTGAAGAGTTATTATCTTATTCTCTTCATCCACGGAAATATTTCTGATGTCTGACCAATTGATGCAGCATTTTCTGGGTTTTACCTTCGATTCATGCGTTCCTTGTCCTAGCGTCCATCTTATAGATGATATCTGCTTAGTAACATAATTCAACCCCACTTTACCCTCATCATTTAAGGCAGTGACGCCCTCATCATCAAGGATGTATCTAATTCTATGACCCTTGAAAGAAGTATAAAGCTTGAAGATTAAAAGTAAAAACCATGATATAATCAATCCTCCAGTGAACAGAGTTGTATTAATTAATGGTTGAAAATAGAGCAATACTAGGACTATAATCGATAATCCCAAGACCTTTGTAATATCCTGTAAAAAGTACCTGTTAAAGGGCGAGAGCTGAATATGCCATATAAGATTCTCTTGTTCAGACACAATTGATCAGTTAGTGTAAGATTATAAAAAATTATAGGCCTTTAGCTTATTTTTAAAGATATTTTTCTCCAATAGGATAGATATCCCATGGAAGATGTTTGTACTCCAGTAAACTCAAATCAGACGGCCCAAGTCCAGGTGGATCAACGGGGTAATCAACTTCTCCCCATGTGTCCCAATAAGCTCGATGATGTACCCTGCTCTTGAGTTCCACTATATCCAGTTCATCCATGTCTATTCCCATGACTTTCAAGGGATCAGCGCTCATTGGGGCAAAAAGTCTCTCAGTTAAAACTACATGCCTATTATTACCCAGATCAATGCATGCGATTAAATCCTGTTCCCGGGTTGCTCCCCGCCCCATGGGACCGGTCTCAACCCATTCAAGACTGCCCAAGTACTCAATAGTACCTGAGATCTCGACGGGTTTACCGCTGACCTCATGGAGCCATCCCCCCACAGTGAGATCCACTTTATCACCAACCTTGTTATTAGTAGCAAGTTTCTTCAAGACCTCAGGATCCGCTAAACCGGCGCTGCACCAGTTCTCTGCGTCCTGCTCCAGTAATTCACGTAAAACATGGGTGCCATCTCCTAGACGGTCATCATGGTACGCGATTACTACTGATTTCTTACCAGAATCAATTAACTCTAAAACCTTTGCTACTCCCTCCTTGGCTCCCGGTAGTTTTCTCGTCAACTCATCTCTAAGGTTCCACATTAGGTCATGAAGATCCTGTGCACACTCCTCAGCTAATTCATGGTTATCATCAGTTACTACAAAGACGCTGGCTCCCAAGTCAGGAACATCAGCGTAGGCGAAGCCAGGTGCAACAGATGCACAGAATACGCCTTTCTCCTCCCATTCACGGCACCGGTCATAGACTTTTTTCATTGGAGGATACTCTGAGGCTTGGAATACGCTTGCTGAAACTACTTTTGGTTTCCTGAAACCCATAGTGGGTTTAAACTCGCCTCTCAGCGTCTTTACCATGCATTCCCCTGCTTTATAGCCGATGTCATGGTTGTCTAGATGTGGATATGTTTTCAGTATGAATACTCCGGTGGCTGCGTGAGCCATCTCAATATCCTCGTTTGCGTGAAGATCAAATGTAACCATAATGGGTACATCGCCAACTACTTTCCTGACACGTCTAACGATCTCAGCCTCCGGCCGCGGTATATTCTCAACAGCCATCGCCCCGTGAAGTGCAAGGTAAACACCATCTATCTCCCTGAATTCTTTTAGACGTGACGTAATCCTGCCTGTGATTACATCAAATGCCTCTGTGCTTACCCAGCTACCATAACCCGTGGTTTTAGGCCAACCTGTTCTCAATACTCCTAATAGTTCAAAGTCTCCTAGAGGTTCTACTGCTTCCTTGAAGCCGGTTATGTAGGTTTTTCCTTCTCCCTCTGTGTCTAGTGTGTCTGGTCCGTACTTGATCTCGCCCTCTTCCCATGCTTTCAGGTCAGTGGGTTCTGGGCAGAATGTTAGGGTCTCGTGGCTGAAACTCGCCACGGCTACTCGATACTTTTGCATGGGATGATTATTGTTTATATGGCTTTAAAGATTAAACCCTGAATGGTTTATATCCGCTCGTTTATAGATGAATAATATGAATGTTAAAGAGGCTATCAAGACACGCAGAAGCATTAGAAAATATAAAAAAGAGTCAATACCAGAGGATGATCTACGTCAGATATTTGAAGCCGCGAGACTAGCACCCAGTGCAGGTAACAAGCAGCCGTGGAGATTCATAGTAGTAAGAGACGAGGATACCAAGAGGAAACTGGCTGAGAAAGCCCGTGAACAGCACTGGATAGGTGACGCGGGGGTCGTGGTGATTGCTTTGGCCATGGACCCGAATGATCCCTCGGTTTATGAGAAATGGGTGGAAAGGGATGTGATGACTGCTGTCGAGCACATGGTTTTAGCTGCATGGGAGTTGGGGTATGGAACATGCTGGATTGGAGCCTTCAAACAGGATGATATCAAAGAGTTACTGGATGTCCCAGAGGAGATGACTGTAATTAACCTACTACCAATAGGAGTACCAGATGAGAAACCTGAACCTAGAGATAGGAAACCCTTCAAAGAGCTTTTCTTCTCTGAGAAATACGGTAAAAACCTAGAACTAGAAATTAAATGAAAAAATGGGGGTTTTATCTTCCTCTAGCGATCTGAAGAGGGTTAAAGCCTGGCTCATCAACCTCGATGAGTCCCTTGGCTCGGTCAAAGTATCTTATCACGCTGTCACCCTTCGTCGTGACCCGGTAAATGGTATTGGTCCTCTTATCACGTGAATCAGAGACATCTATCTCTTCTATGAGATTCTGATCAACCATACTTCCCAGGATACCCTGTAATAATTTCCAAGAGAGGTTTGCCCCGTACATTATACGTGTGGGCTTTTCTGTGCCATTCTTAATTACCTTCAGAACGTCTAAATAGATTTCGAGTTTGGATCTACGGTTCTTCATATCGTTAACCCCTTAGCTGAACAATTGTTGCCCCGTCTGTGGCTATATAGAATGGTGTGTAAATGTCCACTACAAACACTTACCGTTGTTCTATATCTATGTAACCGAAGCATGTTCTTGAACAGTGAACACTAGGAAAGTTGTATAAAGAAATTGGATACAGGATATAGATTGGTGATATATATTTACTCTTGCAACGGAATCATGCAGAGGAATACGAAGGTCTCTTTTCCAGTGTTTCGGAAGTTATGCTCCTCTTTGGGTTCCACAAGTATAACGCTGCCGGGTCCTATCGGCGTCTCTCCGTCTTTTGAGACAGCCACCGCGTTTCCCTCCAGTACGTATACCTCGTGCTCCCAGTCATGGGTATGATAGGGAGTTGCTCCACCTGGCTCTACCTCGAATCTCCTCATGGCAAAGTTAGGGGCTCCCTGTTTCTCGTTTATAAGCCACCTGATCTTGACTTTCTCAGCTGGAGCCGGTACATCCTCGTTCTCGATATCTGTATAGTGATATGCTTTCATGACAGAAAGAGACAGTATCGGGGTTTTATAACCTTGATCAAGAAAAAGGGGTTATTGGGTGGCGTACTGTAGCGCCTTCTCGGCGTGAACCGTAGCCGTGTCAAAGACCTTGACATCGGTGTCTTCCTGACGAATGAGTAAGGGGATCTCGGTACACCCCAATACGATCCCTTCAGCGCCTTCAGCCACTAGATTATCAATGATCTCCAGATAGCCTTGTCTAGACTCCTCGATGAGTTTACCGATGGATAATTCCTCAAATATCACTTTCACAATATAGTCTCGTTCCTCTTTACTGGGGATAACAACATCGATGCCATGTTTCTTCAATCCTTCACGGTAGAATGGCTTGGTCATACTGAACTGGGTGCCTATGAGCCCCACCTTCTTGAAACCCTCATCCTTGATTGCCTCAGCCGTGGCGTCAACGATGCTTATCAACGGCATATCGATCTGCTTCTGGAGTTCATCAAACAGGATATGCATTGTATTGGTGGCGATCACCGCGAAATCGGCTCCAGCTCTTTTTAAAGCCTTCAAACCTTTCAGCAACTCTTTCTCGATGCTATCCCAGTCTTCCTCGTTCATCCAGTCCTCAAATTGCTGGAAACTAGCACCGTAGATTATACTCTCTGGATATCCATGATCTCCGTGGAGTTCATGGTATCTGTGTACTATGTGCATGTAATACGTTACCGTGGACTCAGGTGTGAGCCCACCAAGAATACCTATCTTCTTATACATGGATAGAGATGTTGGAAATGACTATTTCACTTCTTTGACGATTATGACTTCTGCCACTTATCTATGAGTCTATGGAGCTCATCCCGTGTGGGTCCTCCCCGAGTCTCTAGTTGTGTCGCTTTATAGCTTCCAGCGGCGCTAGCCTGACGCAGTGCCTCCACATGGGGTTTCCCCTCCACCAACGCTGAGGCAAATCCCCCAATGAAAGCATCTCCACAACCTACCGTGTTAACCACTTTTAAACCTAGTTCGTGTAACGGTACCGCCTCTATGTGTATGGTTGTGCCCCCGTCCTCCTCGGATAATATGCATCCCTCGGCTCCATGCTTGATGATAGCTGTGATGTCTTTTACGTGACTGCTTAGCTTCTTTGCCACTTTTTTCGGATCGCTTGTACCTAGGAGGTTCTCGTACTCAATGTGATTCAAAATGAAGTAGTCCACATTAACCAGGATGGGCATTAACTTTTCCAGTCCTTCCTCAGCGTAGACCCCCGGGTCCCAGATCACCTGCACCCCGTTATCTTTACAGATCTCAGCCAGTCTCTCCGCTACCTTCAGCGGTGGATCCATTATGATACATATCTTTGCTTCCTTGATCAGATTAATGCGCTCAGGGTCCTGCATGTGTTCCCCGGTTAGACGTAGATTGGCTCCGAAGTAGGTGTGAATCTCGTTCTCACCTTTTTCATCTATACTGATATAGGCTTGTCCCGACTCTTCATCAGGGATCAGTAATACTCCGCTGGGGTCCACTCCCTCCTCTTTCAGTACCTGGATCTGTTTCTCAGCTATGGTGTCCTCACCCAGTGCACCGATGAAGGCGACACGGTCCTTACCTAGTATCCGGGCAGCGGCCACTGATACATTGGCGGCGGTTCCCCCGGATACCCTTTGAATGTCTTTGACCGATACCTCTTCCCCGGTTCTAGGGAGGCGGTCCATGAAGAGGTTGATATCCCAGTTTATGGCGCCGCAGCAGATCAAATCAATCAAGTTTACTCACTGTCAAACTATCCATTACTAGATTTAGGAATTTTTCCGCATCTGCCTCGACTATTATGGACGTATTAGCCTCATCCTTGACTCTACGGTAGTATCTTCGCTCCACCACGGTCATTCCCCGTGTTAATTCTCCAACTGTCTCCACGTCTACCTGGTAGTCCACGGTGCGGAAAATACCGGGATCAATGACATAGGCTAATGCCTGTGGGTCGTGAAGGCTGAACCCATTGAATTTCTCCACCAAAGATTTGCATAGATCAACTACCAGCCTAGATTTGCGATCTTTTTTCTTCTCGATCTCATTAAACATCTCCACGCTCATACGGTAATCAGGGTGAGTAGTGGTGTCCAGCCCAGCAGCGACAACCGATATACCGCTGTTGAATACTATCTTGGCTGCCTCAGGGTCGTGCCAGATGTTGAACTCTGCTACGGCGTTGGCGTTACCCAAACCGTATGGTGTTAGATTGTACGCTCCACCCATTATTACCAGTTTATCCACTTTCTCAGGGAGCGTCGGATCCGCTAGTATAGCTGAAGCTATATTAGTTAATGGACCGATGGCTACAAGGGTGAGTTCCTGACCCAGTTCTTCTGATTTCTGGAGTATTGCATTTATGGCGTTCCTGGGATCAGATGGGAGTGTGGGCTCGGGGAGCACAGCGTTCCCCAGTCCGGTTTTTCCGTGAAACTCCTCGGCGTGACTCATCTCTCTGATGAGGGGTTTCGTTGCTCCGGGGCAGACCGGAGTATTGGTTGCTCCTATGAACTCCAGTAGCTTCTTGGCGTTCTTATTCCCTTTCTCGTGGCTAACATTTCCCGCCACTGTGGTAATAGCCTCCACCTTGAGACTGGGGTTGTTGAAGGCTAATAGAAAAGCCAGAGCGTCATCTACACCCGGGTCTGTATCAAGAATAATGTGTTTCAAGAGGTTCACTAACTCGTTGCTGGTTCTCGGGTTGAAAAAACCTTTGCTACTCTTCCTGTTTTAGGTTACGCTGGTATCTCTTCGCTAGGTATGATAGGCGTTGACTCTGGGTTAATCCTCTTAGGCTCTGCAGGTCTCTTTGTTTTTTCTCGGCGAGTTCCTGCATTAGCTCAGGGTTTTCTCTGTGCATCTTCTCCTCAAGTGCACGTTTTATGGCTAGTTCCACCAGAAGGTCGTCCGATATAGGACATTCTCTTGGATATTTGCCTTTTCCACCTAGTGCTTTCAATACTCTACTGGCTGGATATGATCGGCATATAGATGGCCTGTAGTTGTATATGGTGCAACCGTCCTTATAGAAGGCGCATGGTTTCCGTGAGATCGTGAATGTGCCATTATTATTGGGGCGTGCATGGATCTGTTTCTTGAGTTTCTTATAACTAATGTTCTGTTTCTCGGCAATCTGTTTTAGTTCGATCTTGGTTAACCGCATTGACCTATTTTCTGTGCAGCAGACACCGCAATTGGTACATAACTTGTCTTGAAGCGCATACAATAAAGCGATCTCAGTCTCCAGCAACACCCCAAGGCTGCTAACAGCCTTCAATAAATCCTCTTCCTCCACCTTATCCATGTTAAGCCTCTCACGAGCCTTCCCATAGACCCTAATAGCATCAGATCCACTGAAGGGTTTGAATCCATCTGTCTGCATTAACCGCATTAGAGGTGATTGCTGCTCGTCCATAACAGATTTGCAGAGATCATTGTTTTTAAGAGTGTTGAAAAGTAGTTTGTTGATATTTTTATTCCTGCCCGCGTTAGACTTATATTGGATGATGTATGCGATTGGTTGACTAGGTGTCATCAATGCGCCAATTTTAATACGACGATACGAAGCCGAGGACCCATCCTTAGTCGGTCCTCAAGAAAGTTCCTATAGACTGCTTCTGAATGAGGGCAACCTTAGCCAGTTGTACATGCCCAGAAGCGTTAATAAACAAAAAACATTGGAGGACGCGGCATGGTGATCCATTTGTGCGACCTCCCGATACCGAAAAAGATCAGACTAGCCGTCAATCACGGCGAACAACGGAAGACCACGGTGAAGGTTAATGGTGTATCCATAGGCGGTGATCAACTTGTTGTTATGGCTGGCCCCTGCAGCGTAGAGAGTGAGGAGCAGATGCTCCAGGCAGCTCACGCAGTAAAGGAAGCCGGCGCCCAGATACTACGTGGTGGAGCCTTCAAACCTAGGACACTTCCCTACAGTTTCCAGGGATTGGGTGAACGAGGATTAGAGCTACTGGCAAAGGCTCGTAGCGAGACTGGTTTACCTATTGTCACTGAGGTTATGTCCACTGAGGACGTAGAACTCGTCGAGGCGTATACTGATATCTTCCAGATAGGCGCTCGTAATATGCAGAACTTTAGCTTGTTAAAGAAGGTGGGGCGAGCCAATAAACCTGTTATGCTGAAGCGTGGGATGTCGGCTACATTTAATGAGTGGTTGGGTTGCGCCGAGTATATCCTCAGTGAAGGTAATCCAGATGTGATCCTGTGTGAGCGTGGAATTAGGACCTTTGAGTCCATGACGCGCAACACATTGGATATCTCTGCGGCGCCCATTATTCATCAGATAAGCCATCTCCCTGTGATTATTGACCCCAGTCACGGTACTGGGACCAGATCATTGGTGGAGCCCATGGCAAAGGCCGCAATCGCAGCTGGTGCTGATGGCTTGATGATAGAGGTGCATCCTCACCCCGATGAAGCGTTGTGTGATGGAGCCCAGAGCCTGAGCCCAGAGGATTTCAAGAAAGTGATGAATGGGATCAAACCCATTGTAGCAGCAGTTAACCGAAGGCTGTAAAAATGCAGATGATTCCTGTTGCCCTCGGGGCACACTCATATTCAATATTAGTCGAATCAGGCATAGGGAACCGGCTGAAAGAGTATCTACCGGAAAACACAGGTACGGTATTAGTTACATCCCACACCATCCATGAACTGTACGGTGATAAGATAGCTGGACAAGTGGAGGAGGTGATTCAGGTACCTGATGGAGAAAAGGCCAAGCAGTGGAACATGGTAGAGGAACTGGTGGGCAGGTTCCTGAAGGCCAGTCTGGATAGAGACTCTGTTGTGATAGCGTTTGGAGGTGGCTGTGTCGGTGATCTAGCTGGATTCGCTTCCTCTATCTATATGCGAGGAATCGAACTAGTTCAGGTACCTACTACCCTCTTAGCTATGGTTGACAGTAGTATAGGTGGAAAGACCGCGGTAAATCACCCACTGGGGAAGAATCTTGTAGGATCCTTTCACCAGCCACACCTTGTGCTAATTGATCCAGAGTATCTCCAGACATTGCCCCTCCGTGAGACTCGATCCGGGTTCGCTGAGATCATCAAGTATGGTGTCATCTCTGATCCCGGATTATTCGCGAAATTAGAGTCAAACAAGGTTGAGGCTCTATCTCAGGATGATCTAGTAGACATCATTTCAAGATGCGCTTTTACCAAGGCTCGTTATGTTGAGCAGGATGTAGAGGACAGATTAGGTGTCAGAGCGGCTCTTAATTACGGTCACACGGTGGGGCATGCCCTTGAGTTGTTATCTCATCATGGCTTGAATCATGGTGAAGGCGTCGCGGTTGGTATGATTGCAGCCGCGTATATTGCATGTGAACAGAATCTGCTAACTAGGCGTGATTATCAGAGGATCACTGAATTAATCGATGGTTACGGTCTTCCAACCAGGGTTCCAACACTCGACCTAGATGCCGTTATTGAGGTGATTCACAGGGATAAGAAGGCCCAAGCAGGAGAGATATACTTCATCTTACCCACCGGGATCGGCTCGGAGCCCGTGATGAGAAAAGTGGATGAGGATGACATAAGGGCTGCCTTGGAGGCTCTCACGTGACCCGGGTATGCGTATCGGTTAAGGCAATGTCGACTAATCAGGTGATTAATCAGATCAATCAAGCCTGTGAAGTGGACTTAATCGAGGTTAGACTAGATTATAGAAGGGCGCCCATTGATCTAGATGATATTAGAGCCAGTACAGGTAAGCCACTGATAGCCACCAATAGGAGGAGAGATCAAGGTGGACAAGCAGATGAACCGGAAAAGGATAGGGTACAGCTACTCTTGGACGCATTACATTCTGGGTTTGAGTACGTTGATCTAGCCTATACCACTAGTGAACTAGAGAAGACCATAAAAAGAATCAACTCTATTGATGGAAAGGTTATTTCCTCCTATCATGATTTTGAGATATCGCTCACCTTGGATCGCCTCATGGAGATACATGATGAATTATCCAGTATGAGATGTGATCTTGTAAAGATCATTGGTTGGGCAAATTGTTACATGGATAACGTCCCATACATGGAGTATAATAAAGCGAAGCCGGGTAACATCTCATTCGCCATGGGCGAGAAAGGAGCCCCGTCGAGGATATTGGCTCCATTATCTGGGGCAGCCTTCACGTATGCGTCCCCGAGTGAGGGATTGGAGGTAGCACCGGGTCAGATCTCCTTACGTGAATTACGCGGAATATATGGGGTTTTATCAAAGTGAATTATTATCTCCTCGGTTACCCCGTAGCTCACTCTGTTAGCCCAGTCATGCATAACACCGCCTTCTGGGAACTGGGATTACCCCATCATTACTGCACATACGAGGTACCACCCGGTAAACTCGGTGATATAATTGAGAACCTCAAAGGTGATGAATTAGGTGGAGCAAATGTAACCATTCCCCACAAGATCAATGTAATCCAGTATCTGGATGCGCTAGCTGTATCAGCGAAGAGAACAGGCGCTGTAAACACCATCGAGTACATTGATGGACTACTAATTGGCCATAATACTGATTCAACTGGAGGAGTAAGGGCATTAACTGAAACATACGGGGATCTCTCCAGTGCTAGGGTTGTATTGCTTGGCGCCGGCGGAGCCGCACGAGCCCTAGCCGCAGAGTTGGCTCCAAGGGTGGATGAGTTAATTATACTTAATCGATCACTGGAGAAGGCTAAAAAACTCGTAGACTTGGTTGAGGGAACCAGCTATGACTCTATTAAAAATCAGGAAATCATCAAGACAGCGGATATACTAATCAACGCCACACCGGTGGGCATGCACCCAAACATAAATGACACACCTGTTAAATCCGCAAACCTCCACAGAGGATTACTGGTATTCGATATAGTTTACAATCCCTTGAGAACCCGGCTCATGAGGGAAGCAGAGAGAAAGGGAGCAGAGACCCTTGGGGGGTTATGGATGCTGGTGTATCAGGGTGTCGAGGCTTTCAGTATCTGGACAGGGTTGGAGCCCAGCCCCGAATCCATGTATAACGCAGCGCTAAGCGCATTGGAGACTAGCCAATGAATATTGCATTATATGGGTTTATGGGAGTAGGAAAATCCACCGTCGGTAGACTACTTGCCGAGGAGCTTGGCTACGTTTTCATCGATATGGATAAAGTGATTGAGCAAAGAATGGGGATATCCATCAGTGAGATATTCAGGAGATACGGTGAGTCAAGGTTCAGGGAGTTAGAATCAGATCTGGTCAAGGAGCTGGCTGGGGAAGACGATGTGGTTATCGCCTGTGGTGGGGGAGCAGTATTGGACCCGGGTAACGTTGAGGCATTAACCCCGTCATCAAAATTGATCTATCTCACAGCCACCATACCAGAGATCATTAAGAGAACCAGCAAAGATGGGAACAGACCACTCCTAAACGTACCGGACCCAGAGAAGAAAATAAACAAACTGATTGAGCAGAGAAGACCAGTCTACGAGAAATACGCCACGGTAACAGTGGATACAACGGGCTTAACACCCCACGAGCTTGTAGATGAGATAATGGAGGCACTCAGATGAGTGTAAAGATTAAACCCAGCTACCTCAAAGGAGCTATTAAAGCACCCCCCAGCAAGAGTGTCACCCATAGATACTTGGTGATCTCTGCCCTAGCAGAGGGGGCGAGCATGTTAAGGGAGCCACTTGTCTGCGCGGATACATTAGCAACGGTCAATGGGCTACGTAGACTTGGAGTCACTATTGATGGATGTAAAAACGGTTGGAGGGTGAAGGGCGGTGGGCTATACGCCCCAGACACTGTTATTGAATGTAACGAGTCGGGCACCACGTTGAGGCTGCTCACAGGGGTGTCCAGTCTGCTCCAAGAAACCGTCACACTGTCAGGCGCCCCCTCACTCTTACGGAGACCAAATAAACCACTACTGGACGCCTTAAACCAGTTAGGAACTCAGGCCCGTAGCGTTGATGGTTATCCCCCGATAACCGTAATGGGAAGAATCCACGGGGGGAAAGCGGAGATACGTGGTGACGTCAGCTCCCAGTTCATCTCCGCGATATTATTAGTAGCCCCCTACGCGGTGGAGGGCATCGAGTTAATAGTAACTGGTAGAATGGAGTCACGTCCATACGTTAAGTTAACCATGGATACCATGACTAGAGCAGGTGTAAAACCAACCCACTCAGATAACATGGATCGGATACAGGTACCTATTGGAGAATACTCTCCCATTAATGGACGCATAGAGGGTGACTGGTCCAGCGCCGCCTATATGCTGGCAATGGGAGTTATCGCGGGTAAAATCCATGTGGACAACCTAGACCTATACAGCAAGCAGGCGGACAAAGAAATATTATACATCCTCAGAAAGATGGGCGCATACACCAAGATCAAGGGCAACCGTGTCACAGCTGAGAAGAGCAGACTGAAAGGAGTGGAGGTTGACCTGAGTGATTGCCCTGACCTGTTCCCAGTTGTCGCATGTCTATGCAGCGTGGCTGAGGGAACAAGCACACTCACAGGGTTGAGACGACTCAAGTATAAGGAATCAGACCGTCTGAAGGCTACTATGGAGGGATTGAAGAAAATGGGTGTAGATGTTAAAGGAGACTCGTCAACCTTATCAATAAAGGGTGGAATCCCCCATGGAGCGATTATAAATCCCCATAATGATCACAGGATAGCTATGAGTTTCGCCGTACTGGCCCAAGCAACAAGGGGCGAGACAACCATAATGAACCCAGAATGCGTAACCAAATCCTACCCAGGTTTCTGGCGAGAACTAAGGAAGATAGGTGGAAGAATAAATTGAACACATTAGGTACGAACTTGAAGATCACGAGTATAGGAGAGAGTCATGGGGAGCTAGTGGGTGTTGTAATCGATGGGTGCCCAGCTGGACTCAGACTGGATCTTTTAAGACTCCAGCATGAACTGGATCGACGACGCCCAGGACAGAGCAAGATAACCACACAGAGACAAGAACAGGACAAGGTCGAAGTATTAACCGGGCAATACCATGGGATCAGCACCGGTGCACCTCTGACCATGGTGGTGCGAAACAGGGATCGGGACTCATCCAAGTACCTTGAGAACCGCTGGACACCTAGACCTGGTCACGCTGATTACACAGCTGGACTCAGATACGGGGAGAGACAGGACCCACGGGGCAGTGGTCGTTTCAGCGGTAGGATTACTGCTGGCTTTGTGATGGCTGGCTGTGTGGCTAAGCAGTTGCTGGAGACCCTAGATACACGGGTTACTGCTTACACGTATCAAATAGGAAGTGTAAGAACACGAGGTGACGTGGATCTGGATAAAGTGGAGTCTAACGAGGTAAGGTGCCCTGACCCGGTTGCGGCTGAGGAGATGATTAGAGAGATAGAGCGTGTGCAAGCGATCAATGATAGTATAGGTGGTAAGATAAAGTGCATCGTCCACAATCCACCTAGGGGTATAGGGGCACCGGTTTTTGACACCCTTGAGGGAGACCTAGCTAAGGCGTTCTTCGCTATCCCCGCGGTAAAGGCCGTGGAGTTCGGAGCCGGAGTAGCGGTGGCTGATATGCTGGGATCAGAGAACAACGATGAATATAGAATAGTGGATGGTGAGGTGGCGACCATGACCAATCACAGTGGTGGAATACTGGGGGGAATATCCACAGGTATGCCCATAACATCCACAGTATCAATCAAACCAACCCCCAGTATTACCCTGAGCCAGAGAACAGTGAACCTACGAGAGATGAAAGAGACAGATATCAAGGTGGAGGGACGTCACGATCCCTGCATCGTACCTAGGGCGGTCCCTGTGGTAGAGGCCATGATGGCATTTGTACTGGCTGACCACGCGTTGAGAGCAGGCGTGATACCGAGAGTAATAGGTGAAGGACAATGACGTATAGGGATGAGATTAGACCACATAGAGAGACCATTGATAGACTCAACGCAGAGATAATGGAGAGAATAGCCCTACGCCAGATAGCTGCATTAAAAATAGGGGCGATAAAGAAGAAATATGGTAAACCGGTTCGGGATACAGGCCGAGAGAAAGAAATCCTAGATAAAATAAAGGCGAAGGCTACAGAGCATGGCTTGGATCCGGTTGCAGTGGAACGTGTATTCAAGGAGATCATTAGGCTCTGCGTGGAGGCGGAGGAAAAGCAATGATAGTAGTAGCTTTCCAGGGCGAGAAAGGGGCTTACAGCGAGGAAGCCATCATGAAACACTATGTCAAGGTGGAGACCCTGCCCTGTCCCTATCTGAAGGATGTCTTCGACGCAGTGGAATCAGGTGAAGCCGACTATGGCTTGGTCCCCGTGGAGAACACCATACAGGGTAGTATAGTAAGAGCCTACGACTTGCTTAACGAGCGGGAGCTCAAGGCCAGTGGAGAGGAGATTCACAGGATCCAGCACTGCCTAATCAGCCACCCGGATTCAAGTCTAGAGGATATCAGGAAAGCGTACAGTCACCCCCAAGCCCTTGGGCAGTCAAGGGAGTGGCTGGAGGCGCTTGATATCGAGGCCGTGAATTTCTATGATACAGCCGGTGGAGTCAAATGGATCAAAGAGAATGATGTACGTGGAGCCGCTGGTGTGGCCAGCGCCCAGGCAGCGGAGACCTACGGGATGAAGATACTGGCACGGAGCATCGAGACCAACCCGGAGAACTATACGAGGTTTATTGAGATCGGTTACGATGCGCCAGATCCCAGTGGAGAGGATAAATCGATTCTCGCCTTCATCGTCCAGCATAGACCGGGAACCTTGGTAGAGGCTCTGAGAGAGTTCAGTGAGCGCGGTATCAACTTAGAGAAGATAGAATCACGTCCACGCTTGGGTAAGCCCTTCGAGTATGTTTTCTTCGTGGAGATAGCCGGGCATATCTTGGATGAGGTGGTTACCGGTGCCCTCGAGGGCCTCCAGAAGCATACACTGTATCTGAGGCACCTAGGTTCTTATCCCAGGGCTTAGATGGTTTCACCTGTCCAAAACACCTTTTATCCAAGCTATTTGATGCGGGTATATGCAGGCCACAATAATAGGTGCTGATGGAGGCATGGGGCGTTGGCTCAGAGATCATCTTATCGATCTGGGTTATGCGGTGCATGGTTTTGATACCCGAAGAGATGATGACCCAAGTAGGCTATGTGAATCGGATCTTGTGGTTATCTCGGTGCCCATAGACATGACCCGAGATGTGATCAGATCGATCAGCGACTATATCAGTCGAGATACTATTTTGATGGAGATTGCCTCTCTCAAAAAAGGGATACACGGGGAACTAGTGAACCTAACCGAGGAAGGCATAAATCCTCTATGTGTTCACCCCATGTGGGGGCCATCCACGGATAGCTGTGTTGGTAAGGCTTTGGCGGTGATCCCTGTAGCGGATACAGATTCGGAGACCAGTATAGCTAATCGGCTTTTCCCCGGTGCATCTATTATCCTGGTTGATGCTGGGGAGCATGACCGGTTGATGAGTATTATATTATCACTGCCGTATTTGATTAACCTGGCCCTAGCAGGCTGCTTAGTTGACGAGGATCTCGTGCTCTTACGGCGTTTATCGGGCACTAGTTTCGCGTCTCAATACGTATTGACCCAGAGTATCGTTAATGAGGACACCAAGTTAATTGAATCATTACTAGGTAACCAGTATCTAAACGCCGTATCTAAGAGGCTCACCAGGAACATCTCCAATCTACTTGAAGCCCATGGTACAGAGGAGTTTATCAATATTCACGAGGAGTTACGAAGTTATCTAAACAGAGATCCAATAAGTAATGAGATGGATAAGGCTAGAAGAGATGCCTCCGCGGCTATCCAGCGTCACTGGGAGTAACAATCTTTCGGTAGGTAGAATTATATAATGAGCATCGGGTTATGTGTCCTGCGTGGTTTATGTGAGCGTGTATCACTTGGACTGGAAATAGAACCAGCATCGGCTTCAAGATGCAGAGAGAACACGCTGAAAAATTCTAAGACACATATAGATCATGCTATAAAGGTGATTTTTTGAAGGATCTAAAAGTAATTGTGAAAGAGATTAAGGGATATTGCGATACCATGCAGGAAGGCGACTACTTTATCGTAAGTGGAGGTAAACTATCCATTCCAGAGGGGCACTTTTGCTACTGGGCGCTCAACTCCATACTGCCTCTTCTACCCACAAAGCAACGGAATATGGATGAGCCGGGTGACTGGATGGAGAGAACATGGATAGTGGAGTGTCCGGACCCAAATGGACAGGTAATGATGGAGATAATCGAGTTAGACCAAGAATGAGTCCCTAAGATGAAACGTATAGTGATTCAGGCGGAGAAATGCGCAGGTTGCAGGCAGTGCGAGATGGTGTGCAGCTATCACCATACAGGCGAGTTTAGCCCAACGTATGCCCGGGTAACCGTGTACAAGGATGACCGTGATGGCCTGGATTACCCGGTGATATGCCACCAGTGTAGCCAGTGTCCACCCATGGAGGTTTGCCCAGCAGACGCCATAACGAAGACAAAAGAGGGATGGACCAAGGCTGACTCCTCTGCATGTATCGGCTGCGGTGCCTGCGTTGAGGCATGTAAATATGAAGCGATTAAACTATCTGAGAAAGCTGTAATATGTGATCTCTGCGGTGGAGACCCGGAGTGCGTATCGCGTTGCCCTACAGGTGCACTGAGCTATATTGAATCCCCGGAGTCCATTGAGACCCCGGAATCAGCCTTCAATAGACTAAGGGAGAAGTGGAGCCTTGAATAAGCCATACGGTTACGCTGGCAGAGTACTCAGGATCAATCTATCAGAGGATACGGTATCCACAGAGCCACTAGACGTGGATGAAGCTCGATTATTCCTGGGTGGGAGAGGATTCAACGCCCATAAACTCTACAGGGAGCTTGAGGC
This sequence comes from Candidatus Bathyarchaeota archaeon, assembly GCA_014729945.1. Next base: position 16,555 of record WJJC01000068.1, on the reverse strand, counting down.
TGGCATCGATCCCCTTGGACCCGAGAACAAGTTAATGATCGCCACAGGACCAATAGTGGGCACCATGTTCCCCACGGCTAGCCGGTTCAATGTCTCTGCTAAGAGCCCTCTGACCGGAATATTCGGTGACACTAACGCTGGTGGTCACCTCGCCTCCGAGATGAAGTTCGCTGGCTATGATCAGGTGATAATCGAGGGTGCGGCGAAGAAGCCGAGCTATATCATGATCAGAGACGACCTGGTTGAGATACTGGACGGCGGGAAACTCTGGGGCAAGACCGTGTTCCAGGCAGACGGCTTGATCAAGAAAGAACAGGATAGATGGACCCAGACATTGATCTGTGGGCCAGCCTCCGAGAGAGGCGTACTCTATGGTAGCTTATTCGCTAATCAGGTGAGGGCAGCTAGTAGAACAGGCATGGGTACCGTAATGGCCAGTAAGAACCTCAAGGCTGTAGCGGTGAGGGGAACTGGTTCTATAAAGGTCGCTGACCCGGAGCGTTTCGAGGAACTGGTCTTACAGCTGGAGAAGGAGATAAGGGAGCATGAGCAGTACCCTGGTCGACGACTCATGGGAACCACTCGTATACTTATGATGGCGAACAAAGCAGGGTTTCTGCCCACTAGAAACTACACTGAGGGAACCTTTGAGGACGCGGAGAAGGTTAGTGGTGAGAGATTGGCGGCTGAATATAATGTCAAGACCCGGGGATGTTTTGCATGTACTATTCCATGTAGTAGGATATACACGGTAAACAGTGGATCATACAAGGGGCTTCATGGTGAAGGCCCGGAGTATGAGAGCCTTGGCAGCTTCACGTCAAGAATAGGGAACAGTGATATCGAGCTGGCGTTGAAAGCTAATGATCTCTGCAACCAACTGGGGTTGGATATCTTGAGTACTGTGGGCTGCATCGGATGGGCTATGGAGCTATACGAGAAAGGATTACTATCCAAGGATGAGACAGGTGGGCTGGAGCTCAACTGGGGTAACCCGGAGGCGGTGATCACGCTCATCCACCAGATAGCTAACCGGGAGGGATTCGGTGATAAACTAGCCGATGGTTCGGTAAGGGCTGCTGAGAGGTTGGGTAAGGGCTTGGAGTACACGGTTCAGGTTAAGGGAATGGATTTGATTATGGCGGATCCCCGTGGACTCAAGGGCTTCGGACTGGGGTACGCGGTGGCTACGAGGGGCGGTGATCATCTTAGGAGCGAGCCTTTCATTGAGCTCAGTGATGACCCTAGGATAGGTGAGGAGATGTTCGGTGAGCCCGGGGCCACGATGCGTATGAGTGACTGTGGTAAGGGGAAGCTTATTCAGTACTTTGAGGACTGGTGTGCTGTGATCGATGCTCTTGAGCCGTGTAAGAATATTATGCAGAACATGATGCTATTGGAGTACTCCAGGGCAGCTGAGGTATATAGGGTAACTACGGGAATACAGATCAGTCCAGAGGAGATTAGAGCAGCTGGGGAAAGGATAACCAATATAGAACGCATGTTCGGGGTGAGAGAAGGTATAACCCGGGAAGACGATACCCTGCCTAAGAGATTCACGGAGACACCTTTAACCCGGGGAGCCAGTGCTGGAACAGTGATAGACTTGGATCAGATGCTGGATGAGTACTATAAGTCAAGGGGGTGGAGTCTGGAGACAGGGTGCCCCACAGCTGAGACGTTAAGGAGGCTGGGACTGGGTTACGCGGTACAGGGTCTCTTCTAATTTTTTTGGAACAGTTCATATCTTTTTGGAGCTTATTAATGGTCTAGTCTTAGTCTCGCTGAATATTATTAGTCGTACATTTATCTGGTTCTCATCTAGTGTTATCTTAGTGATGATGAAGCGGTAAGGGATTACTTCTTCGTTTCTTTTTTGTCGCTTTATCTGTATTTTCGTGTGCTCAAGTTGATTAGATTCTCCGGGTTGACGAGTGCTGTCTCAGTGGATGAGCTGCTGTTCCTGCTCTCTTTGGTGTATGTTGTGTGGTATGGTGATGGCAGGGAGAGGTTCACCGAGGTCTCGCGAAGGTCGAGAGACTTGTAGAGAAGCTGTGACTTGTAATTTATTACACTAAAACCTAATCAGTTAGGGTCAAGAAATAATGATCACATGGGCAAGTATGATCATTTATAAAATATGAAGAAAAACGGTTTAGTAGCTCTCTTGTTTTTATGTCTCTTCGTTCTGGAATAACTCTACAATCTCACCATCAGGTCCTTTGAAGAAGGCTATACGTATTGGTATAGGCGGCTCGCTAGAAAGATTGACACCCCGTGGCTCTATTGTGACCTCGGCTCCTGCTTTCCGTACTTGTTCTATTGCTGCGTCACAGTCATCAACTCTCAGAGCGATGTGTTTGAACACTCCCTCCTCAAAGGTCTTGTCTGATTCACCTTGGGATAACTCGAAATAGTTCCCGTCACCAGTGTCCAGCAGTACGGTTCTTTTCGGTGGTGTCCCCCATGATACGCGTTCTGTAAAACCGAGTCCTTCCACGTAGAATTTTATTGACATATCTAGGTCGCTTACACTCATTGAGAAGTGGTGAAAACCACATCCCTTTATTTTCTCGTTCGATCCAGACATTTGCTTTCCCTTTTTATGTGGGAGAGGACGATTAAAATTGTTTGTAGTCCTAGAGCACTTTCTTAACTTTAGTTAACTTTTCCTATCGACACGCTTCATAGCTTCTTTTCTCTTTTCTTCTGGCATTAGTTTGATTGCGTATCTTAGGGCGATTCTGGCCATAATACCTCGATTCTTCCTAACGTATTCGAAAACTTTAGTATCATGTGTTCTGCTTTCCTCCTTTAAGAGCCAGTCTTGTATCATAGGAGGGATATTTTTCGATGAAGGATCCAACTGTGTGATTGCATAAAATATCGCAGGTAGCCCAATTATTTACATAGGTATTAACCCAGTGCTGGAATATTTGGAAATCATCTTTCTCGTATTACCCTAAATACTCTGACCACTAGCATGCGATGAAGGATTCCTCTAGTATTCCTGAGCTAAATAGCTCCTCTTCACACAGCTGGAAAACTTCGTTCGTATCTAAATGCTTGATGTCTTTCTAGATTTTTTCTGCGATTTTCGTTACCTTGCTTGTTTTTACACCATATGTATTTACTTTTCTTTGAAGAATTTTTTTTGTTGTCTCTTTAGTAAGTTCATCTATGTTATCCTTTAGAAGTTTATGTACTTAAATTATGAAAGATTCCATTACCTAGTATAAGAGTTAATTAGAATAAACCTGTTTTGACCAAGAGATCTATCATGCGTATATTTCTTTGACGAATCCTTCTGTACTGTACCTCTCCATCAAGATCACCAGTATTGGAAAAGCGATTAAGCTCCATTGGAAGACCGGGATCCAGAAGAGAAGATCTGGATTAATCCCCCAGATATATCCACCAATAACTGGACCGGCTATACCTATTAACCCGGCCACCAGGTTTTTAACGCCAACGTAGCTACCTCTCATTACTTGAGGTATGGCTTCTTGGCTGTATGCATCCATGCCAACATATAGACAGCCTTCAAGGCTCCCTAGAACGCTTACAAGTATTAGTAATGATGGAAGAGTCGGTGGAGTCAACACTAATAACAGCCTAGCTAGAATGCCCAAAATGTGACCCACATAAGCGGTCTTCCTCCGCCCGTATTTCTCTACTAGGTTCGACAAGGGGATGCTGAAGAATATATCAATAAAGGGTTCAGCGACCCCTATCCAGCCGAAGATGATTAGGGTGGCGGTCTTGATATCAACCTGATATATGCCTCTGAATGGGCTCATCATCGTCATAACCAGTAATGTGGTGATCTCGCTAAACAATAGAAGCTTGAGACGAAGCGGTGAGTCAGTAATAGCCCTAAACCTATCAAGGATACTCTCGGACTTTTTCTCACGTTCGATATTCACGGGTTCAAGACGCTTATAGACAAGGTAGAGAATCAGGAGATCAGCGATAAAGAATAAAAGAAATAAAGGCCTGATGTTATCGGCCGACCCCAATCCGCCGAAACGCTCTATAGTAAGAGCTATGAGCATGGGTGAAGTAACTCCCGCTAAGGCTGTGATAGTTCTATAGAATCCTAGGCCCGAGACCCTCGAGGTATCCTCCATGGAGTCAATGTTTATAATCAGCTGGCTTGGAAACTTGATGCTCAGGCTTGCGGTGTAGACCAGCATCATGGCCAGGTACATCCTCCAATCCGTCGAGAGGTATAATCCTATGAAAGCGGGTAATCCTAGCAAGAAGCTGCCGTAGTAGATACGTCTTATATCTTTTGAGTTGTCGATAAATAACCCACTTGGAACCGCCAACAGTAACCCGAGCAGACTCTGGACACTATTAACGTAGCCTATCTGAAGGGCCGAGGCACCGAGCCTGCTTAGGAATATACCCTCATAGCCACCCATACCTCTCTCAAGGGGGCGTCTGCCGCTGAACATAGTTATGCTGTCCCGTATTATCATGACTTTGTAGTTTTGTCTCTGGGTGTTCCAGAACTTTTTCATGTTTTTTATTATGCCCACGGGGTGTCTCGCTATTTGATGTTCACGAGGATATGAAGTGATCGGCTGTTTGTATTGGGTGTCTTTTTTAAGGTGTTTTACATGTGTTTTAGGTTTGATGTTTAGGAATATAGTTGTGGTTTAAGATTTTTTTAGTGTTACAATGGTTTGGTTTGGTCTTATCGAATGATGTTGTAGGTGGTGGTTTATTGTCTGTATCTTGGGTAAGCTATGCGGGGAGGGGTGTGTGTTCGTTTGTTCAAGATCCATGCAAGGATGGGTGGGAGAGTTTATGTCTTATTTCTAGGTGTATTGTATTTTCTGTAGCATAATGGATAGATGGGGTTAGTGTTTTCTTGTGTCAAGTAGTATTCTCCCAGATGATCTCATTTGTTGGTGAATGATATTCTCCAACATATAACCATCTGAAACTTGTTCCAAGATAACTAAAAGCATACAAACCGGTTCTAAAATCTAGCCTATCACCGTACTTGTCAAGACCACATGAACCAGTTAAACCAACAAAATCTTTTGCAACCTCTGGGAGAGCCTCTTTAACCTTACTCGTGTTCATAGAACCTGCTTCGAGCACTGAGAGTCCTAGTACCATACATGAATCATGTATATTTGCCTCATAGAAGCCAAGGTTATCGTCGAAAAGGCTATGATATTCACGGGATATCGAAGAGGAGTAATTACCCCATACGGGTAAATGGTGAGGTGATATTAACTTGATTTCAGCGGATATTTTCTCTGGCACTGAGTTTACATCTAATTGGTTTGCTACTGCATCTGTGCTAAACCAAGTAACATTAACGAGACCTGGATACTCCTCTAATTCATGAAGGATAACGCTTTTCTCGCCGAAGCTAAGAAGAAAAACCCCAGTACTCTCCCGAGTTGATTTTGCCCCTAAACTATTTTCCACCTTGTCTAGATGCTCTTGGAAATCTGAAGATTGTGCAGGTGGGTACTTGACTCTCTTTAATACTTCTCCACCAAGAGCCTCATATTCATCAAGGAACCAGTCACCAATTCCAACTGCCCAAGCATCATCCCGTTCAAGAATAACCATATTCTCAACACCGTAATCATATGCTACATGTGCCATGATTTTCCCAATAACATAATCATGTGGCGTGAGTCTGAATATGGAATCAGTTTGAATCATGGGTTCCTGTGGATTAGTGGAACTGGGGCTAACCACAATCATCCCACGTGTCTCAACATAATCTCTCATAACCCAGAGCTGAGACGACCAGCCACCCCCGACAAGCAAATCCACACCATGTTCATGGAAACCCTGAGTATGTTCAAGTGCTCTCGCAGCCCAGCCTTCACCGCTAACCACCGTGAACATGAATGAGGCGTTTACCCCAGAGTCATTACAGATTTTATTTAACTGAGCCTCTGCTAACCCAGATAGATATTGATATTTCTCTAAGTCATCTGTGGTTGGTGCGATTACACCCATCTCTATCGCCCCTGATAACATGTGTTCATCAGGTTCTATCTTTGTTGGTTTAGGGGCGATAAATACAGCTAGAATTACGATTAGAAGGATTATACCGAAGATAAAACCTGTATCTCTATCCATCAAATAAAATATATGCAACTAAAAATTAAGCTTTGGGTGAAGGAAATTCATCTCCCAATTTTCATGTAACAGGTAGTTGAATTTCCCACGTATAATAAAGGATTATCAATTTATAAAATTAAGTTATATTTCTTAAGGGTAGAAGATGAAAGAGTCATTTGTCGAGTTATAATAACCTGATTCTTTAAAATATGCCACTTCTCCATCGATTTTCCATGTAAAAACTCTGTAATCGGTTGATACACGGTCCCCGTATTCATTAAGTGTACAATTCCCAAGTACCCCTTTATATGATTCACAGACACTGGGTAAAACCGCTTTAACATCTATTGGATCTGATGAGTTAGCCTGTAAGACCGATAAAGCCATCAACCAACAAGCATCATACCGGGCAGCCTCATCATACACTCGACTCGGAGTCGGGAGCTCCCCCACATCCTCGACGTATCTTCTATAAAACACGTCAGCTCTAGCTGTATCCGCAGGATACATGATTAACCTAGTGAAACCATATTTAGCTAATCGCTGTTCAAGGTCATTCTCAGTTACCAATTCCTCAGGTAGACCCACATAATCAAACCAAGTAACATTAGAAAGAATATGATATCTATCAGTTACATCCAGAAATACATCATCAATCCATAAAGACTCAACAAGAATACATACATTCTCAATACCATAGACCCTAATAGTATCATTCAAGTAACCAGCAGCTCTTTCCAGATAGGGCTCAAAGGCATCAGAATTAATATCATATTCGACTAGAGTGGTTCTATATGAATAGTTAAGAGCTTTAGCTGTCTCTTCTATAACATTAGGGTAAAAGCTTCTTCTACCTGTGTTTATTGTGATAAACGCCGTATATCCATACGCTTTGATCATTTGCGCAAAGACTTTCTCATATACTTCAGGGTCCTCATAATCATTTGGCGATAATTTATACAGATAGTCTTCGGGTTTGGATAGTCCTAGCCCTACTCCAGATGGGCTTAGTAAGAGCATTTTATGCTCATTAGCGTAGTCTAGGCTGTAACGATTGGCTAGGCTGTAATCATGTCCAACTATCAGGTTGATCCCGGATTTGTTCAGTTGTATCATTTCATCTAATCCGGGAGGGTTTTCTCCCTGTGGTGTTCCTCCTTTATGAATTACTGGAGTGGGGATATAGTTGAAACGGGTTTCTATTAGATTATCTATGCAATATTGGTTAATGTCATCCTCAACCATTGTGACCAGTGCCTTGATTTTTTCCTCAGAAACTGGATGTGGCCATCTGCCTACATTTTCTGAGAGCTTCATATATGTTACAGCAATTTTTACCGTGTTCTCGTCCTTGAGTTGGTTGTTTTCTGGGTTGTTTAGTTGAGTGTTTCGTGGGTAGTAGTTTATGGTTACGAATAGTAGAATGATTAGAAGACCAAATACTATACTGTACTTATTTTTCACAGTATAAAACTAAATGATATACCTTTTAACATTATTTGAAAAGAATTCTTTACAAACCTCATAGTGAGTCAACTATCTCCAATAGCAGAGAATGTAACTCTCTTATGAGATACCTTTTCTCTATTGTCAGATTCATATAATTAGAGTCCCCAAAGATTATAACGTTTGAAAGTTCATCCTCATAATATTCAAGTCTCTCTGCATATTTCTGATAGGTTAAGTCTTGAGTATCCTCGTATAATTGATAAAGGTTTGAAGTAAACTGGTACACATCTAGTCGTACGCGTACAGAGGAGCATGGAAAGGTTTACCGCGCAGAAATATGTTAAACCTATCAGGCTAGAAGTGGTTAGTCAGGGAGATCTTCAACATCATAGTTGCTGGGCTTCAACAAGAATACCAGCATTACGATAGCCAGAGCGTCCATCAGGAAACTAGAATAGAAAGGCATCGACGGAGAAACATTCTCATAAAAATAACCCCCAACCCAAGAAGCAGGCGAAGATAAGACACTCTTAATGGTCCCAATTACGCCCATAATCTTACCCCTATCGCTCGCAGGCGTATACTCGACAATTAGCGCCTGCCATAGAGGACCACCCTGAGTACCATACAGATCCGCGCCTATACCTGAGCCAAAGCCGTTAAGGGTACGTACGATCGCTAGATGTGTGAAGTTTTTTGATACAGTATAGCCCAGGGTCGCCAAGGTCATGGGTATCCTGCTAAGTATTACCCCCGTCTTCCTCCCTATTACGTCGGATACTCTTCCACCGGGTATGCTTATCAGAATGGCTGTAAGGTTAGCGATCGTCCCCAAGAGTCCCCACTGGGTGGTTGAGAGGCCGATAACCTCAGTAGCGTAAACAACCGTATATGAGGAGATCAACCTAAGTGCAAATGTGCTTATCCCCATGATTATGGCTAGAGTCCATATATTACCGGACAACTCTTTGATGTCCCGGAGCACTCCCAATAGACTAGGCCTCTCTGGTTTCGAGGTTGGTCTCTCCACGGTCTCGGTGATATAACTCCATTGAAGAAGCATGGATAAAAGCGTAACTAGTGCATACACGATGAGCATTGTCCTGACGCCACTGATCAAGCCAACCCTATCGATGATTATCCCCCCAAGGAGACTTGTGAATATTAATGGAAACTCTGTCACTGTCCGGATGGCGGCGAAGGCTGTGCTCACGTTTTTCTTTGATATTGATTCGGCCAGTAATGCGCTTGAGGCTGGGGCGCTAATAATGGACGCAGATGTGAGGACTAAGGCTGGGGCGACATGAGTCCAGTGGAAGGCGAATAGGAAAACTAGGGTAGATAGTAGACGCAGAGCTGCGCTTAGAATAATCACTCTTTTCCTGCCCCAGCGATCGGTTAGGATTCCCCCGGGTATCTGGATGACCAACTCTGTGATGCTTTGAAAGGTGAGGATCAATCCAAGGTCCTGTTTGGATGCCCCCAGTTCAAGTATGTAGAGGGCTTGGAACGGTGTCCATAAGGTTCCAACTATCATTGACAGGGTCTGGGTAGTGGTTAATATGGAGACGTTTCTGGTCTTGAATATCTCTTTTAGCACCGTTAATGTTCCGGGGTTTTCCTCATGCATATAACCACAAATAGGGTTCTTTTTTCCCCTAAGGAATATAAGAAGATTCTTAATTACACAAGATTATGTGCTGGTTGAAACATTACGCCAGAGTTTTGTATTCAAGGATATCTAGTGCGTTTATTCTCCTGTCAGGTACATAAAACATATCTAAAAGTACCCCTAATCCCTAAGACCATTACTCACATAAGCGTCAAACCCATCTTTATTGATATGATTAAGCTCACCGAGTTCTACGAAGCCAGAAAAAGGGTCCAGAAGTGGGCACGACACACCCCCCTCGAATACTCACCAGATCTCAGTGAAGAAACAGACGCAGAGGTCTACCTCAAACTGGAAAACCAGCAAGTAACAGGAAGCTTCAAGATCAGAGGAGCCACCAACAAGATACTACTATTATCAGAAGAACAACGAAACAGAGGCGTGGTAACTGCCAGCAGCGGGAACCATGCCCAGGGACTGGGCTACGCCGCTAAGCAACTCGGAGTAAAGGCCAAGATCGTCGTACCCGAGAGGACACCAAATGTAAAGATAGACGCCATACGGAAATACGGCGTGGAGCTAATCATCGAGGGCGATGAATACATGGACAGTGAGCGACTCGCCAGACGCATCGAGGCCGAGGAGGGCATGACATTCGTATCAGCCTATAATGATATAGACCTCATCAAGGGCCAGGGCACAGTAGCGTTGGAGATGATAGAGGAACAACCCCAACTAGACACTATACTCATCCCAGTGGGGGGAGGAGGCCTCGCATCCGGGATATCCACCGTCTACAAGCAGGCAACAGACGCAGAGATAATAGGAGTCCAGAGCGAGACCAGCCCAGTAATGTACGAGTGCGTCAAGAAAGGCTACATCCATGACATACCCCTAGAGGACACTTACGCCGAGGGTCTCCATGGTGGACTAGAAGAAGGCTCAGTCAGCTTCCCAATCTGTAGAGATAATATAGACGACTGGGAAATACTCTCTGAGAGAGAAATACTTGCCGCCATCAAATACATGCTCCATGAGAGCCACATGCTCGTAGAAGGCGCGGGGGCAGTAGGCGTAGCAGCCCTACTAGCAGATCCCATCAGATGGAACGGTAAACAGATAGGCGTAATCATTAGCGGCGGCAATCTGGGAATAGAAACCCTGAAACTAGTATTGTGACAAGGTTAAGACTATAATATTATACATTCCATGTCCTGCATTCTATGGATATTGTAGAATTTTTTTATAAATGAGCCAGCCTACACTTTTAGTCGTGACTGAAATAAATCCTGGGTTAAATGTGTTCCTCAGCAAAAATGATCTGACTACAGAGATCCCCCCCTTGGAGTATTTAGGGGAACACCCGGGAACAGCCCTGTTAGCCAAAATGGGGCAGAAAACAGCCCTGTTCAGAAAACATTCTACCCAAAACGGGCACCTATTCAACCCAACAGAGGCCCCTATTCTAGGTAAAAATACACTAAAATAATTCCACAAACCAACGTCAGCACTAAAAAAACATATAACCGATATACACACCCACAATAAGCATGCCTCAATGCGAAATCTGCGGAATGGAAGTAGAAACCACCCAAAACTGCAAAAGCTGCGATAGCCAGTTCTGCCCTGAATGCGGCGACAACACAAAACAACTATGCTACGACTGCCTAGGCTGGAGAGAAGACATCAACCCCCAAGAAGAACTCAACTAGGAACCAACATTAACACAGAGCAAAAAAACACTCACACTAACCACCCCGCTACTCACACTAAGCATAACCCCTACAACCACACTCTACACAACCGGTGACACAGAAAGCGTAAAACAAGCAGGCTCATTCACCCCACAAATCGCCTTTAACGTGGAACCTAAAACGCCAAGAGGAGCATGAACAATGATAACCTCTTTAAACACCGTGAAGGGATTTGAATGGATATGAGTGGGGAAAAACGCATGGTGTACTTCACCATAAGCGACGCAGTACGACTAGGCTTCGAACACATACAACGCAGACTCCAACGAACCATCATCAACGTAGCCTCAATATCCCTCGCCAACAGCTTCCTAACTAGCCTCATACTAACAGACCTATTCTACGCCACCTACAACGAGTACCAAGGAGGCAGCATCGGCGTGGACACCTACCAGTACTGGCTAGTAGCAGTCGCCTTAATAGTATCCGTAGTCGGCATAACAAACGCTATGCTCATATCCGTCTATGAGAGATACCGGGAAATAGGCACCATGAAATGCATCGGAGCCCTAGATCAACATATACTCATGTTATTCCTCGTAGAATCCGTAATACAAGGCGCAGCCGGAGGCGTAATAGGCTTCATATTCGGCGTCATCGCGGCCATACTCTCCTCAGGATTCACCACAGGATTCGATATTATACTCAAGATACCAGCCACCTCACTACTCGCCTACCTACTAGGCACATCCATCCTCAGCATACTACTAAGCGTAATAGCCTCCATGTACCCCGCGTGGAGAGCAAGCAAACTACCCCCCGTGGAGGCACTAAGCTATGAGTTATGACACAGTAATCGAACTACGAAACCTACTAAGATACTACACTATGGGAGACGAGACAGTCAAAGCCCTAGACGGAGTAGACCTAGATATCGGCAGAGGAGAATACATCAGCATAGTAGGCCCAAGCGGAAGCGGCAAGACCACCCTATTCAACCTCATCGGCGGACTCGACAAACCCACAGAAGGAAGCGTCTTCATAGACGGAGTAGACATCAGCCAACTCGACGCCTACGAGCTCGCGTGGCTAAGATGCCGCAAAATAGGCTACATATTCCAGAGCTTCAACCTCATGCAAGTGCTAACCGCACTAGAAAACGTGGCTCTACCCACAGTATTCGCGGGAACTCCCCACGACGAGGGCTTAAAGAAAGCAGAAAAACTACTAGAATCAGTAGGACTCAAAGAACGGACAAACCACAGACCCACAGAGCTATCAGCCGGGCAACAGCAACGAGTAGCCATCGCCAGAGCACTGGCTAACGATCCAGCCATTATACTCGCCGACGAGCCCACCGGTAACCTGGACCTGCAGACAGGAATGGAGATAATTGATCTATTACATGGATTAAACAAAACCAAGGGCCTAACGCTGATAGCCGCCACCCACGACACCAAGATGATCAAGGCCAGTGACAGGATCGTCTGGATGCGAGACGGGCAAATCGAGAAAATAGAAAGAGGCTAGTCCCTTTTATCCGTACTGTAATTCATGCTTATACGTCGAATAAGGGATCCCACTACGTGGACCCAATCGGATTCACCTATACTCTCCAGTAAAACCCCGTACATATCATCATCGAGAGAATACACGCTGAGGGTGTTCTTAGTGTAAAAGTTCCCCGTGCTAGTCTGAACCGATTTATACACGAAATCTATTTTATCCTCCAGTCTCTTAATGCTGGATGTAACCTGAGTGGGATGACTCCTTAACTTAACAAGTCTCGACTCTACATAATCCAGGTAGGGTTTAACCTCAGATGGCTCCAGTTTAATAGGTATCTCTATCCTCCAAGGCTCCTGATACCCACCTGTGGTTCTGTCCAGCTTCCATCTCCGCATCAAGCTAGGTGTAATAACCACGCTATTCTTCAAAGCCGCGAAAGCCCCGGCAACCACCGCGGATATCGCTAGCCCTATAGCGGCTAGGCTCCAGACAGCTGATACCTTCTGATGCACCTGTAACCCGATATTCAGTATCGCTAATGCCTTATAGAACCCGAGACCAATGAGGTAACCGAAACCCCCCGCTATAAACCCGGTGATAAGCGCCTCAGCTACGAAGATCGATGATACCTGAGCCGGGTTTAACCCCACTGAGGAGAGTATCTCTATCTCTTTTCTCCGTTCATAAAGACTGTTTAACATAGTGACCACCACGTTGAGCACCACGATTATCCATGGTATCACCAACGTGGCGCCCTTACCCTGGAAGTAATTCCCCAACCTATAAGACGAATAAGCCTCCAATGTGTTAGCCCAGGCCCTGTATCCTCTTTCCAACGCCAGTCTCTCAGCGAAATCCGTGGCATTATAGCCAGGGTTTATATCAATGGCGATTCTCTGTACCCCCACAGTTGGGAACTCCAGCGCCTTCTCTGTACTCATAATCAATATTTCATGGGGGGCTGTCTCCTCCAAGGCCCAGTTAGGAGCCTCTCCCTCGGGACTCACGTTAATCCATTTATTCGGAGTATAAGGGGTACCATCGAGATCCTTTAGTTTCCTAAAAGCTTCATCCCCGTAGATCCCGTCAACGGTGAACTCTTTAAGACCTATCTGTAACTGGTTCCCGATGGATAACCCCGTTGATTGTGAGAAGGAATCGCTGATTAAAACACCGTCACCCTGGGGAAGTTCTCCGCTGATCAATGTTCCCTGAATGGAGGAGAAATAGGTTTCATTCTCTGTTATCCCCATTATCCCGAAAATAGGTTGTTCCCTGATGGTTAACAATGGAGCTTTAAGGGGTATGTTCTCTGCTTTTGGTGATAATAGATCTGTCTCTGGTTGATTCTTCAACCAGTTTAACTCTCCCTCAGTTAGTAATATGAAAGTTGGATCCTCCGGGCTCCAGTTTCCCTCCCGAATGTAGACGCCTCTCCATCCACTCTTCGGACCGGATTCTCCAGTGATCAAACCATATCCCTCTGAAAAACTTGTGAGAGTAACAAAACTCATGACAAGCAAAGTTATTGATATAAACGTCAAGAGGAATCTTAGCCGTCGTCTACGGAGGCTTCTTCTAGCTATGTTGAATATGGGTGCTATGAGGTTTCTAGTATGAACTCGCTCATCTGAACCGATACCTCTGAATAAACGTGGTAAAAGTTTTCCAATGATCATGAAAAAGAGGAAAAAGCATCCGGAGGCCAATAAGAAGTTGGTTAATGGTATTGTTCTGCTGCCCGGGTAAGCCTTGAAGAAAAATAGTAACCCTCCGCCCATTATCAAAAGATCTACCGCTGCCTGCTGGATGAACCCATCTACGAGCAGATAACCCGTGATAAGCGAGGCAGTCGTTAAGAAAGCAATCAAGACATATACACTGAACCGTGCATCGCTATACATAGTAACAAGTTCGCTGTTTGTGTGAGTAAATATAATATAACCATGTTTAAGTGAACCAAAGCTCTCATCAAAATCACCCTCAACGTAGAGATTCTCAGAGTCGTCAAGGTATTTTATCCCCTTACTGAGAGATGCTTCTTGTTTCGCTAGGTAGAAACCATATTCATCCATTTCAGTTAAACGACTTTCAAGTCGTTCCCGGGCATCTACCGCTATTGACTTACTGATTGGAATAGTGTACTCCCGAACATCAATAGTTTTAATCTCCCCTCTACTTGGAGTAGAAAGATCATCCAGTTGAAAACTTCTCGTCTTTATCTGAGATTCAATCAAAATACTGATGTTAACACATATGTCCACCTTGGTATCAGCTGGAACTATTACTTCTCCTTTGCCTAAGGATGGGAACCTAAAATCTCCACTATTCTTATCACTGAATTCAAGGGAAAACCCTCTGGGGCTTAAAGTATTATTCAAGTCATCCTGGACAATGTAAACTGTGTTAAGAGGGATGTTTTCCGTGTCTATAAACTGGAATTCACCCGTGACAAGTATTGATGACCCATAAACAAGGGTAATGTTAGAATCAAATTCTCCTTCTATTTTGAACTCTGATGGAACATAGTCAAAACCCTCTGTCGCAGGGTCATCCGCATATATTATTATAGTATAATTTCCCGATGGAACATCTAAACTAAAAACGCCGTTAGACCCGGCTGTAACGCTGACTATCTCCTGTTTCTCATCAAATAAATGAATACTCGCGTTAACAGGCAAACCCTCTTGATCATACACCGTGCCACCTACGCGTGCAGAAGCTGACACAGGAACATACAATAAAAACAACAAGACAAGTGCGAGAAACACTCTCTTCCTAACCAACGCACCTGACATCATGCAATCGCATAGATACTACTAACTAAGGTAAAAACCTTAAGTGAGTTAAAACTCAAACTTTAATCAAATGAAGATAAAGATAACTACGCCATCAACAGGAACCATAGAAGCACACTTAACCGAGGAAAACCCCGAGACAGCGAAAAACATCTATGAATCCTTACCCATAACCGGCAAAGCTAACCTATGGGGAGACGAGATATACTTCAGTATACCCGTTGATACTCCAGCAGAGAACGGAAAAACAGTTGTAGACCTAGGGGATATTGCTTACTGGCCCCCTGGAAACGCTTTCTGCATCTTCTTCGGACCCACGCCGATGAGCAAAGGAGACGAGATACGACCAGCCAGCGCTGTAAACGTAATCGGTAAAATCATAGGAGACCCAAAACTATTCAAGAAGGTTAAGAGTGGTGAAAAAGTGGAATTAGAGAAAGCCTAACTACCTACCAGCTAACCATATTTTTTCTTGCACATTATCATACAGATCCTGTATATTCTGTCTAGTAGCTGTGACACCATAAACGGGTCCCGAGTCAAAGCTCCAGAAATCCACTCCAATGCTATATCTGAAATCCACCACAGGATGAGCCGGTGTCTCCTCAAGTAATCGAGAGAGGACTTTATACATTGACTCCTCCGACACATCTCCCGATTGAAGAGCTATCCCATATACATCAATGAATAGTTTATTCAATGCAGGTAAACCAGGTTTCTGGAGCATAGAGAATTCTTTAGGGGCTGTGAAGCATTCAGGATAGATATCATATAATGCATTCCAGTAATCTATTAACAGATATGCTATGCTTTTAATGGGCATATTCTTGAAGTAATGCTCACCCAGAATATCAACAACAGATGATACCATCTCTCTATCCTTAATTATATGATCAATTTGTTTTGCTTCTCCCACTTCTCTTATTTTACCATACCAGGGGCTTACCGGGTCTTTATTCAATATGTCAACAATTTCTACAGCATAACCTCTGGCAAGCCCTCTTTTTCCCTCAAGATCCAGTAACCATTCTTCGCCTTTTTTCAGTAACATCCTCTGTAGATGGCGGTAAACCAGATCAGTTTTTACCCCTTTTTGACGCCTGTTTACTATGTAGAATAGAAGCATCTCATCAAATCTATCAGGTAATTGTAATATACTAACAATTATCGGGTAATCATTAAAGTCTCTATTACGTGATATTGCTCTTTTTAAAGACTCTACTCTATGCTGTCCATCTATAATCCAGAACTCATCGCTTTGCGTATCCAGCGTACCAACACTAAAACCGGCATGAGTTTTTTCTTCTGTAAAAGACATTTCTCCACGGACATTCAACAGAATTGAGGTAGGAAAACAGCCAAGTTCCCGGATCAAGTAACGTACAGCGGAG
>WJJC01000067.1 GCA_014729945.1 Candidatus Bathyarchaeota archaeon | reverse complement strand
TAATTCTGGATAAGCCTTTTTGCAGTTTCCAGTTTATCACCGTATCGTTCATCGATTACTCTCCTACCGCCTCTCCCAATCATGTATGCGCTGAACTCTCCTATTGTTGATCCTATACCACTTGCTAATCCTAGAAGTATCGGGTTTAATGTAGCCCCAAAGGCGTATATGGTAATAACGAAGGGGACAGGAAAAAATACAGTAAAATTACCGAATATGGATATCATGAATGCACCAGCGTACCCATAGGTGGCTACTAGGTTACTCATCCAGCTCCATATATTCATTTCACCGTTGCTCCATTGATACAAAAAGGGTTAATAACTACCAGTTAAACATTTTCAGAAAATCGAAAAAAAATACGCTAATTTTTATTAATTAAACCCAATAACCCGTCTACACCCTTCTCCTCCATAAACTTCTCATCAACGAACACAGAATCAGGATAAAGTTTCTCAGCTATAGAGGCGAAAACACCTGAACCAAGAGTAAATGAATCGTTTTCATGGATCTTTGTTGTACCCAATCCACATGAAGGAGACTTGCTTTTAAGGATAAAAGCATCCACATCTCCAAGGAATCTAAGATAGCCTTGACTAAAAGAGACCATGAATTCACTGAGATCGATCCCTGTCTCGTACTGAATTAACCGAACACCTTTGTTATTTCTAACCAGACTAATTGGATCCCGGGGGACACCTAACCCGATCTCAGCCTCGGGGCAAACGGATAATAACTCAACGCGTGCTGCAAGTTCCCTGATCCACGGCGCCTCAATCATCTCTCCATTGTAACGACAATGGTCTAATCCAAAGCATCTACTGACTAGTATACGGGTCAATGTTAGGAAAAAGTGTGGATAGAAATTAATGGGGTTATCGGTGAGCCTTTGCTTTCCAGATCTTTTCTTGATCCGGGTGCTCTTGGAAGAATTTATCGATTATATCATCACAGGTAGTCTGCGCTCTTTTCAATGATTCCTTCATGTTGATGGTGGTTAATTCACCAGACTTCTTTAAGAAATTACCATCGCAGATCACATTATCGATATCCCCTGGCATTCCATACAGGAATACACTGGTTACAGGATCTCTCGTCGGCGTAAGATACGGATTCAGGAGGTTAAAAGTTATAACATCAGCTTTCTTACCTATTTCAAGACTACCTACTTTATCATCAATTCCGAAAACCTCTGCGCCTCCACGAGTCGCTAGTTCTAGCATCTTATAGAAACTTGGTCTAGCGGTTCTTCTAGAAGCGTTAATCATACCCAAGTATCCACCTACCTTGGACGCCCGGGTCATAACTCCGTTTCTCTGTTTCCTGATAAGAGAAGTCATGTCATGATAGTAGTCGTCAGTTCCTAAACCTATGGGGATACCCATGTCAATCCAATCAATTAATGGACTCTCTACACTGTGACAGTGGAGTATAGCCATCCCGCTCTTCTTGATTAGCTGGAAGTCTTCTGCTGTTCCATAGGTCAAGTGCGCCCCACTCAGCTTCTCATTCATTACCCCGAGATCATATAGATGCTTAGGCGGAGTCTTTCCATACAGTTTCTTAACCTGTTTGTATTCACGCTGGCTCTGACTAAGATGAGTTGTCATTAAGAGATCTTCCTCCTCAGCAAACTCCTGCAGATCAAGGTAGACCTCTGGTTCAACCATATCAGGTGCTTTGGGACACATCAAGGTAGTTATCCTTCCATCCGCCTTACCATGCCAGTTATGACACAGATCCTTGGCTCTTTTAACAGCTGCATCTCGTTTCTCTGGGAGATAAACGAATTCACCGTGTTTCAGTTTCTCAAGATCAACGTGCTCAACATCTCCAGCAATCATACACCTGTTCCCAGCTTCCTTGACCGCCTTTGCGTAGCCATCAGGATAGGTGTAAACCAGCATACTGGTGGTACAACCCCCATAGATGAACTCTGCACATGAAGCTAACCCTAAGGTCTTCATCTGATGAGGTTGTCTATACCCTTCAAGAGGAAGATTTGTCTCAAAGAAATCCCCCATCAACTCGTAAACCCCACGGAAGTATTGTTGAAGATGACTGTGCGCGTTCACGAAACCAGGCATTACTAGGTGGTTCTCAGCATCAATAGTATATTCAGGGTCAGGTTCATTGATGTCTTCACCGATCTCAATTATTTTATCATCTCGTATGTAGATGTCGCCACGGGGTAATACTGTTTGATCTTTATCCATAGTTGCTATGAAACCGTTTTTTATGAGTATGTCATGAGTCAAGATTCAAGTTCTCCATTTATTATTCTTGTAAACACGGATATCCTACTTAACAACATCGCCAGAGGTTGATCATTGATCAGTATCATTAGGTGACAAACATCAAATAGAGCGAGATAATTTGAAAGATAAAGGACATCTTATAGGGGATAATATGGCTGACTCCAAGGAAGAAGACAATATCGAATTAATCTTTCATATACTTCACGAACACGAAGAAAAATTTGAAGCCATAGAAAAAAAACTCGATAATATCAGAAAAATCATGGACCAATACGCTCCCCTAGTCCAGAATCTGTCTAAAAACGAGAAAAAAACTGAGTCCCAAGACCAAGATATCCCTAAAAGCATACTTATTGTTGATGATGATCCAAACGTGGTTAAGACATTCAAAATGATATTAGCAAGTGCAGGCTACTCCGTTGAGTCGGCCAACAATGCGTTAGAGGCTATAAGAAAAACAAGCAGACTCCACTTTGATCTCGTTATCATCGACATGAATCTCCCAGATACACTGGGCGATGAGCTCGCAGAGAGACTTAGCAACCTCAACGAAAAAATACGTGTAATGATGATCACCGGATATAGCAACTACAAGGAACGCCTTGAAAAGAACCTAGAAATCATAGATGTTCTCATGAAACCAGTAAACCCCGAGGAACTAATAGCAGCAACCAAGAAAACCTTACAAAAAAAATAGAGAAAAATTATTCTTCATTAACGCTATCAGCAAAGTAGTCTGGATCATTTCATAAGTAAATCGGATTGGGATCACCGCATTTTGGGCAAAAACGATCCTCATAACGCATATGTCCACCACAAGTATGTATAGCCCATAGTTGAGCGCCACAGTTGGGACAATAATTTGCATTAGTTTTTGGATGCGGGCCCTGAGATAAAACTTCCCGGATCTCCGTCTTACAGTAGGCACAATGACCTTTCTTAATTAGAGACTCCATATTTTTTTCATGGTTACACTGATATTAAAGCTTAAGACTTTGTTAATTCACAGGCCCGACATATACTCCCAGTCGTTGGGGCCCCACATATCTTGCACTTGTTTAATACTTTTTTCTCCGGTTCTCCTTTGATCTTTAACCCGGTCTGGTAGACGATGAATTTTGTACCAGGTCGTTTATACTCCATTTGGTTTAGGAATCGCCGAGCGTCAGATCTCATCGCTTCATCGGCATATGGACATGGAAGACTCTGAAACTCCATGTTGTCTACATATGCGTAATACGTGGTTTCACGCTCAGGGACCTCACATAATGGCTTTACTCGTCGTATGTATTCCCCCAGTTGTTGTCCTCCTGGGTTAAATGAATGGATCCTTTGTACATCCCCTCTTAATACGTTGAGCAAAACGGATTGAGCCATATCATCCAAGTTATGCCCTGTTGCTAATCGATCTGCATCCATCTGTTTAGCTGCCTCGTTCAACGCCCTACGCCTTAGAACACCACAGTAACTACAAGTACCTAACTCCCGTTCTTTCGCCGCTATCTCATCCATGGTTTCATCGAAAAGATCCCGGAAACTCAGAGTATGCATATCAATATCTAACGCTTTACAGTTTTTCTCAGCCAATCGTAGAGCCTCATCACGGTAACCAGATACCCCCTCATCGATACAAACAGCGATAAGTTCGGCGTTGGGTCTATCCCTTTCTATCTCATGCAATAGGTGAAGCAATACAAGGCTGTCCTTTCCCCCTGATACACCTATAGCTATTCGACTATCCCATTCAAACATCTTATACTTGTTAATGGTGCGTTTAACTCTGTCAACTATAGTCTCTTTGAAGCAATCTGGGCATAGTCGTTCCCCCGAGTATTCCCGGTGGAAGGTTGATGGCTTTGAATCGCATCTAGTGCAGGGGGTTGACATCGCAGTGGTGTTATGGCGGGTAAGATAAAAATCTAGCCGCCGTGAACAACAGATAACAATACTAGTTCCTGATCTTGTTTAACGGGGGTGTCTTTTCCATGAAGGTTCTTTATTTCAACTCCATCCACCAAGATCAATGCGTTAGGACTAGGACTGTCCACTGAGGGATCCCATAAGACTGATGATAATTTCTCGTTTTCACCGATTAACTCCCGTATAGCACTACCCACCGTTGAATCACCCGGTAAGTCAATGGTCTTTCTCTGTACGCCCCCTGCTTCTCTGAGGACCCCCATCATACGGATGTTGACGCGCATAACGTGTATTCAGCAACCCCCGCCTATATACCCTTCACCAGTTTCGCAACGAAAAACCCGTTACATTCATGTTTATAGGGGTACAAACGTTGAGCCTCCTTCATACCTTTAAGACCCGGTTCTCCGATACGGATAGATGGCTCCACTAGTCGGTAACTTGGATCCCGATCTAGTAGACTCTGTACAACTCCCTCGTTTTCCTCAACAGTGATACTGCACGTACTATAAACCAATGAGCCTCCATCTTTGAGGCGCTGAGCCGAATTCCATAGGATCTTTTTCTGTATCTCTGCCATGGTCTCGGTGCTTTGTTCTGTTAGACGCCATTTATTGCTTGGTGTCTTGTGGAATAAGCCTGTGCTTGTGCATGGGGGATCAACTGTAACTAGGTCAGCTTCTATCTTGGGTAATTTATCGTTATTTGTTGCATCCGCGTGGATGGATTCAGCACATTCCACTCCAAGCTGATCCATAATTTTCCTCCAGCTCACCAACCTACGTTTATCATCATCAACGGAAATTATACGACCTGTATTCTCCATCATTTGAGCCATGTGGCTGGTCTTAATACCTGGAGCAGCGCATACATCCAATACCAGATCACCTGGCTTTGGGTCAGCTAGCTCTCCCACCAATATACTGGCTTTATCCTGTATGATGAAATCCCCATTGTTATACCCTGCTGTACCTGTTAATCCGTCGCCATCCAGTATCCTATATGTATGTGATAGTTCAGGAACAGTTCTAAGCTGATATCCTTCATCGAATAAATGATCCAGCGAAGACGTTCCAGCTTTGAGGGTGTTTAATCGAAGATAATCAGGATATTCTGTGTACCTGGTGAGATTCCTTGTTTTATTCTCACCAAACTCATTGAATAGATAAGACACATACCATGATGGATGAAAATATTTATACACAAATCTTTGAACCGGAGACACCTCATCAAAGGGAATTGACAACAGTGGAATCATATCCGGCACATCTTTTACTTCCTCGAAATCGTTTTTCCCGAGTATCCCCCTAGTGTATGCAACAAGGTCATGAGCCATAGACAATGAGGCTCCTCCATAATGTACAAGATATGTATAGAATCGAAGGAAACTACGTAAACCAACCTTCAAATCCCCCATGTTCCGTGGAGATAAAGCCATATCTATCAGAAAATCCAACGCATTCAGACGCCTAACCGTCTCATAGATATAATGTCTCGCTTCCTCAAACTGTTCTCTATCATCAACATTAAGCTGCTTAACGGTTTTTATTAATGCAGAATCCTCATTGAGTCCTCTTAACTCTATCCAACTCAATGATTCGATGATAATAGACCAGACAAGAGACAATGTAAAGGGTTCAATGAACCCGTCTTATAAAAAACTAGACGCTAGTATCGATTCTCACTTCCCCATCAGGGCTAATAGTAGCTTTAGCGTGTCGGAGAGCCCAGCAACTGATAACTACCCCAACAGGTAGACTAGCGGGGTGACGGGCAGCCATCTCCATATGCACATCCATTACACTAGGTCCCTCACCTAATCCCATTGCACCTATCTCAAGCTCATTCAGTTTACGATACAACTCCTCCTCGATAGCGGCTACTTCTTTTTTCTCGCTACGAACCTTGAAGGGTTTTAGTAATGCGTTTTTAGCTAATTTCATGCACAGGTCTTCTCCGCCACCAACCCCAACACCGACAAAGTAGGGTGGACAACCGAGGCTTCCAGCCTTAGCGACTGCTTCAACAACAAATTGTTTTACACCTTTGATGCCTAACCCTGGTTTGAGCATTCTACTGGCTGCTACGTTTGTACTACCACCGCCCTTGGGCATCGCAATTATCTCTAAGTTGTCACCGGGGACTACATCCCAGTAAATTATGGGAACATACCCGTTTAGGCCAACATTATTCCCCGTGTTTCCCTTAAACATATCAACCGCGTTTGGTCGAAGGGGAACCTGCTCAGTGGCTATCTTTGTAGCCTCTACCAGTATCTTCTTGAGCTCGGATCTCAAAGGGAACTCATCTCCAAGCTTTACCATGAAGGCAACTATACCCGTATCCTGACACATGGGCATAGAGTTTTTCCTCGCAATATCCGCGTCCTCCAGTATATTCTTGAGCTGTGCCTTTCCTACGGCTCCACGGGTTTCCCCCATCAATGAATTCATTTCCTCAACATACTCGTCTGGTAACTCAGTAGCTGCTATTCGAAGCAGTTCGACTGCGGTCTCCTCAACTAGTTTCTCAAGATCACTCATGCTTCCATCTCCTCAATTAACCGATCCCGGTTCTTATTCACTTTCTCACCCACATCAGCTGTTAGGTTCGCTCCATGAGTGTCAATAGTAACGATCATAGGTCCAAATTTTTCCACCGCATAAACCCATAGACACTCAGGCATACCCAACTCATCCAGCCAGAAAACATCCTTAACCTTCTTTATCCCACGAGCCGCCAGTAAGGCTGCTCCCCCGGTGAAGGCACCGTAAACACACCCATACCTCTGGCATGCTTCACTTGTTCTCTGCCCCATTCCCCCTTTTCCTATAATAATAGAGGGGTTGAAAGCTTCTATGAAGTCGTCCTGAAATATCTCCATCCGGGCACTGGTTGTAGGTCCCGCAGCCACAACCTTCCATTCACCTTTATCATCTTTCTTCATAATAGGCCCACAGTGAAAAACACCTCTGCCACTAAATCCTACAGGGGGCTCCTCTCCTTTTTCATGCAACTCTAACGATTTAAGATGTGCTTCATCTCTGGCAGTTATTATTGTACCCGAGACATATACTATATCACCGGCTTTGAGTTCTCTAATTTTTTCCTCTTTAACCGGAGTTTTTAGATAATGCTTCAACTTGATCAAATAGATCAGGGTTCCAATGGTTTAGAGTTTTTCGATAACTAAAATGTATCAACATGAAAATTATTAGAATGCATATTATTTCCACTGAGAATGAAAAGAAAAATATACACATGTAATTACTCAAAAACATTATTATTACCAATGCGAACAGTGTAAGGATGTCTTCATTCGGGTCCAAACATATTCTACGCTATATTCCCGGCGAGAACGAATTTAGAGACCGGGTTAATGAACTAAGCGGAGAAAACGTAGATCTCTGCTTCCAATGTGGAGCATGCAGCAGCAGCTGCCCAATGACTCAAGAAATGGACTATTTACCCTCAAAGATCATAAGAATGGTACAACTAGGATTAGAGGAAGTCCTTGAATCCAAGACCATCTGGACATGTATGACCTGCTTCAACTGCGAAGTCAGATGCCCAAGGGGAATAGACATAGCAAACGTCATGGAAGCGTTAAGGCAACTGGTACTTCGCCAGAAATACAACCATGTTAGCCTAGACGACTTATCCCCAGAGGAACTCAGAGAGCTACCTCAGATCGCAATTATCAGTAACCAGAGGAAGTTAACAGCATGACACGGTACACATACTACCCTGGATGCACTTTAAAAACAACCTCAAGAAACTTTGAGGAATCTACCTTGGCTTCGTCCAATGTTCTCGGTATCAAACTAATCGAGCCGGAGAGGTGGAACTGCTGCGGAACAGTACACGCATTGGCAACTGACGATGTTATGCATCATCTTGCACCTATCCGTAACATGATTCGCGTCGAGGAGTTGAAAGCCGAGGATAAGGTGGATAATAAGAAGATGGTAACCCTCTGTGCCATGTGCTATAACACGATAAAGAGAGCCAACAATGTCTTCAACTCAGATAGCGACAGAAAAGAAAAAATCCATGATATAATGTACAAAGAGGATATAAAATACAGTGGAAACGTAGAGATAGTGCATTTTCTGGAAATCCTCAGGGAAAATGGATGGGATAAAATAAAAACTCAGGTAAAAAAGCCCCTCAAAGGACTCAGGGTAGCTCCGTACTATGGATGCTTATTACTGAGACCAAGGGGAATAGGGATAGATGACACAGATAATCCCACCATATTCGAGGAACTGTTAGAGGCTCTGGGAGCAGAGGTTATTAACTTTAGCCACAAACAGAAATGTTGTGGAAGTTATCACACGGTTCATATGAAAGAAGCAGTAGCAGATCTTAGCCACAATATACTCAAACAGGCTGAAGACGCTGGAGCCAATATTCTCGCGACAGCGTGTCCACTCTGCGAATACAATCTTGGTCCACGACAGACCCAGATAAAGAAACAATACCCAGATTTTGATTCAATACCAGTTGTCTACTTCACTCAACTCATGGCACTCGCCTTCGGGTTAGATGAAAAAGCAACTGCTTTCGAGGCTAACAAGCCAAACCCAACGCCCCTCATGAGAGAGATGGGCTTGATGGAGGAATAATTATGGAAGTTACAAGTGATATGGTCACCATCTACGTGATGGGAAAGAAACACAGGGTACCAGGCGACCTTACTATTATGAAAGCCATGGAGTACGCCGGGCACCAGTTCCGAAGAGGATCAGGTTGCCGAGGTGGTTACTGTGGAGCCTGCGCAACCCTATACAGGACGAAAGGAAGCTACAAACTGGAGGGGGCACTTGCGTGTCAAAAGATCGTTGAAGATGGCATGTATATCGCCCAGTTACCTTTCCATCCAGCTGAGAAAAAAACATATGATATAGACGAATTAAGACCCAGCGCTAATGCGATACTTGAGTATTATCCAGAGTTGAGCAGATGTCTCGCATGCAACACATGCACCAAGGCTTGCCCACAGGACATAATGGTTATGGACTATGTACAGGCGGCTCTAAGAGGAGATATAACCAAAACAGCTGAGCTGAGTTTTGACTGTATTAGCTGCGGCCTCTGCGCGGTAAGATGCCCAGCAGAGATAGTACCATACAATGTAGGACAGCTAGCTAGAAGACTGCACGCGAAATATATTGACGGAGTCACCGAGCACGTTTTAGAACGTGTAAAGGAGATAAATGAGGGACTCTACGATGCTGAGATAGCTGAACTCATGGAGGCAGATAAGGAAACGCTTGCCAAGTTATACAATGATAGGGAGATTGATATCGATGAGTGATTACGGAAGCGGGTATCCAGAATACATGAAAGAGAGTTTAAAGAAAGTAGAGGAAACGAGAGCAACTAGGATAGGTAAAAAATATCCGCCAATGACAGCAGATGAAAGGCAAAAGGTTCTTGAAGATTATCACCCTGACTGGAGAATGGACCAGAAACGCGAACTTAAAGTAGGCCACAATAAAGGACTGCTGATGCCCCATGAGGTAGCTGACCAGTTAGAAGCTCACAGCATCGTAGACCCCTCAGAGATTAACCTTGATAATATAGACTATGATGTTGATGTACTCATAATAGGGGCAGGAGGAGCAGGGTTAAGCGCAGCCATCTTAGCGCATGATAGCGGTATCAACCCGGATAAGATACTTATAATCCAGAAACTCCGTCTCGGTGATGCTAACAGTAAAATGAGTCAGGGAGGCATCCAAGCAGCTGATAGCCCAAAAGATAGTCCAACCTTACACTACTTGGACATCATCGGCGGAGGCCACTACTATAATGACCCCGAGTTAGTCGAGGCCATGGTAAAAGATGGACCAGATGTGATAAAATGGCATGAAGAACTTGGAGTACTATATGACAAGAACCCAGATGGTACCATGCAGCTTGCCCCCGGCGGAGGAACAAGTCGAAGAAGAATGCACAGTTGTAAGGACTATACGGGTATGGAGATAACACGAGTATTAATGGATGAGGTTATCAATCGAGAAATTGAATACGTTGAACTCACAGCAGCGGTAGAGTTCCTAAAAGACGATAAAGGACAGGTCGGCGGAGCACTACTATACGATCTAGATCATGACGAGTATAAGGTAGCTCGGGCAAAATCAACCATACTAGCTACAGGTGGATTCGGTAGACTGCACATACAGGGATTTGAGACAACAAACCACTATGGTGCAACAGGAGATGGCATAGTAATGGCGTATAGAGCAGGAGCAGATCTAGTTCATCTGGATAGCACCCAGTTCCACCCAACTGGCTCAGCCTACCCAGAGCAGATAGTTGGCCAACTATGTACAGAGAAACTGAGAGGAAGAGGTGCACAACCCGTAAACATTGACGGGGAGTTATTCGTCTATCCTCTTGAGACTAGGGATGTCGAGGCATCAGCCCTTATTAGGGAATGCTACGGGGAGAATAAGGGAATAGAAACCCCTTCGGGCATGATAGGTGTATGGCTTGACACCCCGTTAATCGATATAATTAACGGTGAAGGCACTATTGAACGGGAGTTCGCCGCCATGCTGAGAAACTATAACAAATTCGGGATTGATATCCGCAAAGAACCCATGTTGGTCTTCCCAACACTCCACTACCAGAACGGCGGAGTACACATCAAAGTGAATGGAGAAACCAACATACCAGGACTCTACGCAGCAGGAGAAATATGTGGTGGAGTACATGGAAAAAATAGGCTTATGGGAAACAGCCAACTAGACCTCTATGTCTTTGGTAGAAGAGCTGGAAAAGCAGCAGCTGAGAGAGCCAAGACAGCTGAGATAGGGAAATTAAACATAGATCACGTAGCTGATTATGAGAAGCTCCTAGACGAGGCTGGCGTAGAGACTGATAGAAAAACACCCATGCTACTACCAGAGTACAGGGGCAAGAAAACACTAGAACACCAGCTTAAACTACTGTAGGATATAAAAATGTCAAAACCAAAAATAGGCGTATGGGTCTGCGAATGCGGAGGAAACATCGGAGACGTAGTAGACACAGAAAAGGTTGTTGAATCTATCGGTGACGATGTTGAACTCACAACAATAGAGAGATATCTCTGCAGTAAACCCAGTGTCGATAAAATAAGACAGACAGTGAATGAGAAAGGCCTAGACAGAGTTGTTCTCGCTTGTTGCACCCCAAAGATGCATCAGACCACATTTCTAGGAAATCTAGAGGAAGAAGGTCTAAACCAGGCATTCTTGGAGATGGTTAATATCAGAGAGCAATGCAGCTGGGTCCACAAGGACGACCATGAGGGAGCTACAAAAAAAGCCACTGATCTGATAAAGGGAGCTATCAAACGCGCAGGGGAGTCCAGTGAGCTTGTCTCTAAGAAGATGGATGTAGTACCAGAAGCACTTGTTATCGGTGGTGGTGTCGCTGGAATTACATCGAGTCTAAGACTGGATGAGTATGGTATGAAAGTTCACCTCGTCGAGAAGGACCCCAGTATAGGTGGACACATGATCCAGTACCCCAAGGTCTTCCCTACACTAGACTGCAGCCAGTGCATCCTTACACCCAAAATGGCTCAGATAAGCCAAGGAAAAAACATAGAACTCTACAGCTACAGCAATGTAAAAGAGATAAGTGGAGCCCCAGGGGACTTTACTGTAAAAATATGGGTAAAACCCAGAGGAGTGGACCCGGATAAATGCATAGGCTGTGGTGCCTGTAGTAACGTGTGCCCAGCGAAAACATATGACGAATATAATGAAGGTTTACAGGAAAGAACAGCCATCTATCGTCCATTCCCACAGGCAGTACCTAGTATTTACACCATAGACTTTGATGCATGCCTACAATGCGGAGCATGTGAGAGAGAATGTCCAGCCGAAGCCATTGATATAAGCGATCCAGGGAAAGAGATAGAAATTAAAGTAGGGGCAATCGTACTGGCTACCGGCTTTGAGTTATATGATCTAAGTGGTTTACCCCAGTATGGATACGGTACTTACCCCAATGTTGTTACCAGCCTAGAGATGGAGAGAATACTCGATGTTAACGGACCCACTGGAAGCATGGTAGTAGTACCAGAGACTGGGAAAGAAGTCAAGAACGTGACATATGTGCTCTGTGCCGGAAGCAGAGATACAGAGGTTGGACGCCCACACTGCAGCAGAGTATGCTGCCTATATAGTCTTAAACAAGCCCAGCTACTAAGAGACAGGGGGCTAAACGTCACAATCCATTACATAGATATCAGGGCTCCTGGACGAAGATACGAAGAGTTCTACAAAACCACCCAAGAGAAGGGGGCCATGTTCATCAAGGGCAAAGTAACAGAAATCGTTCCTGAGGATGATCACGTACTCGTTAGAAGCGAGGATATGATGTTGAATAGGATGGTGGGATATCCATCAGACCTGGTCGTGCTTGCACCACCCATCGTAACAACAGAAGAAACGTTAAAGCTAGCAGAATCACTCAGAGTTCCTTCCGACGAGGACCAGTTCGTCTTGGAGAGGCACCCCAAGCTCGACCCCATGAGTACCAAGAGAGATGGAATCTACGCGGCTGGAATGGTCATAGGACCCAAAGATATACAGAGTACAACGGCTGAAGCTGAGGGAGCCGCTATGAAAGTAGTTAACTTTCTTAGCGGAGATAGAGTGATTGAGCCAAACAAGGCATTCCTTGCTAACCCTGATGCATGTACAGCGTGCGAAGCATGTGTGGAGATCTGCCCAGAGAATGCTATAATCATGGAGAATGATCTACCTATTATCAATGAGATAATGTGCAGTGGATGCGGTGCCTGTTTACCAGAATGCGAGGAAGACGTACTAGATCAGCAGGGATTAACAGAGGAACAACTTAAAGCAAACATCAGAGGCCTTCTTGAGGGAAGCTCGGCGGATCTTAAGATAATAGCATTCGTGGAAAGAGAAATAGCGTATACTGCTGTAGATTTAGCGGGATTAGCCAGATTAACATATCCAAGTAGCATACGTATTATACCTCTACCCAGCCTAGCTAGGTTAAAGAAAGAGCATCTACTCTACGCCTTTGCCCATGGAGCGGATGGAGTAATGGCTCTAGAGGCACCTGAACACGAAGGCCCGTATGGCAACGCGCATATAATCAGTGAAGAACGTTTTGATGATTATATGTGGGACGTTGAGGACGAGGAAGTCGACAGCAGTCGAGTCTGGTTTAGCAGAGTATACGTACCTGACTGGAGAAAACTGGAGATGGTCTTTAGCACCTTCCATGATATAGTGGATGGAGAGGGACAACTAAACGAAGAAATCCGAAAAACATTACTTGAAGAG
>WJJC01000008.1 GCA_014729945.1 Candidatus Bathyarchaeota archaeon | reverse complement strand
ATAGGACCAGAGATCATAGCAAAAACTCTCTCAGACCCAGAGACATACAGAATATGCAACCCCTTGGTGGTAGGGGATAGCGACGCCATGAAGATGGGTTTAGAGGTAGCTGGAGAAAACTTGGAACTTCATATCATAGAGAAACCAGCCGAAGCAGAATATAACAACGGCACCATAGACCTCATAGACTTGAAGAACATAGACCCCGGGAAACTGGAGATGGGTAAACCAGCAGCCATGACCGGGGCAGCCAGCGCAGAATATGTGATCCACGCAGCCGATCTGGTCCTGAATAATGAGGTAGACGCCATGGTAACCGCTCCATTGAACAAGGAAGCCCTCCATATGGGTGGATACAACTACCCGGGCCACACTGAGCTACTGGCTGAGAGATCAGGAACCAAGCACTATGCTATGATGCTAGCCACCGGTAACCTACGAGTAGTCCATGCAACCACTCACATCCCCTTCAAAGACATACCCAAGCACCTTACCAAAAAGCGAATCCACACCACAATCCACATCGCTCA
Source organism: Candidatus Bathyarchaeota archaeon (assembly GCA_014729945.1). The sequence goes on along the minus strand of WJJC01000008.1, from coordinate 15,753 downwards.
ACGAGCCTGCCTGAGCCTAGGCATAGATAAACCCAGAATAGCCGTAGCCGGATTAAACCCCCACAGTGGAGACGGGGGCTTATTCGGAGACGAGGAAGCAGAAATCATAACCCCCGCTATACTGGAAGCTGTAAATGAGGGCCTAGACGTAGAGGGTCCTGTGCCCGCGGACACGGTTTTCGGTAAAGCCGCTGGAGGCCAGTACGATATAGTGGTTGCACTTTACCATGATCAGGGGCATATCCCCGTTAAACTCCTGGGGATGGAATACGATGAAGCCACCGGTAAATGGCTCAACGTGAGCGGAGTCAACGTTACACTGGGTCTACGATTCATAAGAACCTCTGTCGACCATGGAACAGCCTACGGTAAAGCAGGTAGAAAAGAAGGCACAGCGAACCCCGGGAGCCTTAAAGAGGCCATCAGCTACGCTGTCCAGATGGCTCATGCACGAAAAAAGCAATAAACCCCTGGAGCTAAGACAAACCATGCAGCTCCCAAAGATGGCAAAAGCTCAACAATTTTTCGATAAACCAGGAATCAAAGACATTGAATCCAGTATCAGGGAAGAACTGGAGAAAAAAGAGCTAAAAAAACGGGTAAAACCCGGTCAGAGAATCGCTGTAACCGCTGGAAGCAGGGGGATCGCGAACATACCTTTGATCCTTCGAACTATAGTGGATGTGCTCCGAGAAGCCGAGACTGAGCCCTTCCTTCTAGCCGCGATGGGCAGTCACGGAGGAGCTACTCCCGAAGGCCAGATCGAGGTACTTCATAGTCTTGGCGTGAATGAGGAAACCGTGTGTGCTCCCATCGAAGCCGGGATGGAAGTAGAAACAGTAGGAACCCTGCCAGACGGTGTAGAGATTTATCTCAACCGCATAGCTCTACAGGCTGATGGGGTATTCGTCGCCGGGCGTGTAAAGCCTCACACCGACTTTAAGGGGGAGATAGAGTCCGGGCTACTCAAGATGATGGCGATTGGTCTCGGTAACCAGAAGGGAGCGGAGATGATTCACTGGCACCGCTATGATGGTTACCATAGGATACTGCCTGAGGCCGGGAAATTGATCGCGGAGAAGACAAACATCGTAATGGGGTTAGCCCTGCTGGAGAACGCGTACCATAAGACAGCTGAGGTACACGCATTATACCCCGAGGAATTCTACCCCCGGGAAAAGGAGCTTCTCAGAAAAGCCAAAGACATGTTACCCAGACTTCCCTTCAAGGATATCGATGTACTGGTAGTGGAGGAGTTGGGTAAGAACATCAGCGGCGTCGGCATGGATACAAACGTGACAGGCAGATTCTGGATGCCCAACGAACACGACCCACGGGCTCCAAGCATCAAAAAGATAGCTGTACTCGACCTAACCGAGGAAACCCACGGTAACGCTATAGGAATCGGTTTAGCCGATGTAACCACTAGACGCGCCTATGAGAAGATAGATTATCATCAGACCTACGTGAACTGTCTAACACAGGGAAGTGGAGAAACCGGGAAGATACCACCCTTCTTACCCAGTGATAAAGACGCCATCTCTACAGCCATCCGGATCAGTGGACCTGTGCAACCGGAAAACGCGAAAGTCATAAGGATAAAAAACACCCAGGAACTGGAGACTCTCTACATAAGCGAGGCACTGGTCAAAGAACTTCAAAACAATAAAGATCTACAGAAAAGACTCAAACTAGTTGAAGAATTAAAAGAAATACAGTTCGACGTAATGGGTTACCTGGCGAGATAATTGAGAACCTAATAGTTCTCAGGCATTATCTCATAATACTCCTGCGCATGCTTGCACGCCGGGCATAACTCTGGAGCCTCTTTACCGTGGTGAATGTATCCACAATTCAGGCAATGCCACTTAACTTCCTCGTTACGCTTGAAGACTGTCCCGTTTTTCACGTTCTCAAGCAGCTTCCTGTATCTTTTCTCATGCTCTTCCTCCACCTCGGCTATCTCCGTGAAGCTCTCAGCTATCTCATCAAATCCTTCTTCCTTCGCGGTCTCCGCGAAGTCAGGGTACAGGGTGCCCCACTCCAGTTTCTCACCCTCCGCTGCCTCCAGCAGGTTCTCAGCGGTGGTACCTATCTTTCCCGCGGGGTACTCTGCTGTGATCTCCACCATGCCCCCTTCAAGGTACTTGAAGAAGACCTCCGCGTGCTCTTTCTCGTTAGCGGCTGTCTCCTCAAAGATCCTCTGGATCTGCACATATCCCTCTTTACGGGCCTTGCTCGCGAAGAAGGTGTACCTGTTTCTAGCCTGACTCTCCCCAGCGAAAGACTTGAGTAGATTTTTCTCTGTCTCGGTTCCTTTAATATTCATTTTAGGACAGACAAAATTAGATTGGGTGAGTTAAAAAAGGTGAGGTTTACTCTCTGAACGCGGGTGGTGTACGTATCTTCTTCCAGCGCCTGATAAACTCGGCGATGAACTCAACCCGCTCCTCAAGTCGAGCCTTATACTCCTCCGGGTCAGCGTCCAGTGGACTATTCCAGCCATAGATACCATCACTGCTGAAATCATCAGTATCAGGCTCAGCGCATGCACCGAAAACCTGGGACACAAGCTCCCAATCCTCCCTATCCGGGTCACGCATCTCTATGAGCTCCTCACTCATGTTATTACTGGGCTCCCAGTCCTCCGGTATACGCCACATCTCCACCAGCTCCGGGAAGAGGGCCAACGCGGTGCTGGTCTCGTTCTGACCGCTGTGAACATCCCAGTAACGCTGCATTCTCTCAGTGTACTTCCCAGCTAACTCGGTGCCACCGGGCCCACTAGGTACCGCAACCATAACACCGAACTCGCGTTTAGCCACCTGAGCCACCAAGTTCATGGTGTTCGTGTTACCCCCATGACCATTCAACAAGACGAATCGGTTAACCCCATGATAAGCCAACGAACCAATAGTGTCCATCAAGACCCCCATCAAGGTCTCCCAGCTAAAAGTAATCGTACAAGCAAAACCCATATGATGAGGGCTATACCCTGGCCAGCATGGATGCACACAGACACTATTAGTCCGCGAAGCAACCTTATGCACAATGGCCTTCACCGCCAATGAATCCATACCCAGAGGCAGATGAGGCCCATGCTGCTCAATACTCCCAATACCAATCACAACCACAGGCACCTCCTCGTTCTTCAACCAATCCTCAAACGCGGGACGAGTCAACTCCGTAATCCAAAACTTACCTAGCTTTCCATTCTCAGACATACAAAATAACCACACAAACAAAGATAAAACACCACCCACAGTGAACAAAAGAACAAACGAACATACCCCCCACCCCCTCCTCTCTACCCATAAGATACAAAAACCCTAAAACACAAAAACAATCCATGCTCCAGATACGGTGGCACGGCCACAGCTGCTTCGAATTAACAGACAGCCAGACCACCGTAATTACAGACCCCCACGACGGAGACTCCCTCAACCTCCCACCTCCACCCACCACCGCAGACGCAGTCACCATAAGCCACGACCACCAGGACCACATCAGCGGCGCAAACCAATACACCTGCCCAGTACTCACAGAACCCATCGATAAAACAATAGGAACAGCACGTCTAAGAGGAGTCGAATGCTGGCACGATGACCAACGAGGAAGACGACAGGGACCAAACATAGCCTGGAACATAATTCTCAACGGAATCCAGGTAACCCACCTAGGAGACCTCGGACACTTCTTAAAGGCGGCTCAAATGTTCCAGATCGGAACCCCCGAGATATTAATGATAAACACAGGAGCAGACACAGCGCTAGCAGAGGACAACATCGCCCTGCTAAGCCCCAAGATAATAATCCCCATGCACTATTACACACCGGGCATCGACTTCCCCTTCTATCACCTGAAAACCATACTGGATTTCACAGAGGGAAAAGATAACGTTGAACACGTCGGGAACATACACACCTATACACGGAAGGACATCCCCTACCGCCCAGTGATACACATCTACGAAGCTCCCCGAAAACAGAAATAAACAGAGCCCATTATCTTAACCATGAAACCACCCACACTACTAGATATTATACAGGCTGCAGAGAGAATCAAACCATACCTCAACCCCTCCCCCCTATACACCTATCCCACCCTCAACGAGCACCTAGGCTTCACAGCCTACATCAAACACGAAAACTATAACCCCACAGGAGCCTTCAAGATCAGGGGCGGCATCAATTTCATCAGCCAGCTGAGCCCTGAAGAGAAAAAACGAGGAGTAATAACCGCCAGCACGGGAAACCACGGCCAGAGCATAGCCCTCGCCTCCAAGATATTCAACGTAGACGCTCACATCTGTGTACCCGAGGCCGCTAACCCCCTCAAGGTTTCCGCTATACGCATGCACGGCGCAGAGATCCATGAGAAAGGAAAAGATTTCGATGAAGCCGTGGAGAACGGAAAAAGACTAGCCAGAGAACACGGGTACAGGTTCATAAATAGCGGCAACGAGCCCCTCTTAATCGCAGGCGTGGGAACCATAGGCCTTGAGATAATGCAACAGCAACCAGATATCGACACCGTGATAAGCCCCGTGGGAAGCGGAACGGGGGCCGGTGGGACAGCTACGGCGATAAAAGCATTAAACCCAAACATCAAAACTATCTCAGTTCAAGCCGAGAAGGCCCCGAGCATCTACATGAGTTATAATAGCGGAAGACTAGAATCCACACCAACCGCTGAGACCTTCGCAGATGGATTAGCCACTAGAAACGCATTCAAACTACCTCTAGTCATTCTCAGAAGCCATGTCGATGACTTTATTCTGGTTTCTGAGGACGAGATGCGCCTCGCCATCAAGCTCTACCTTGAGCACTGTCACACGGTAGCCGAGGGCGCAGGAGCGGCTAGCCTCGCAGCTGCTCTTAAGCTGAGAGACGAGTTGAAGGGCAAGAAAGTGGCACTAGTACTCAGCGGTGGGAATATTACATATGAGGAATTACTGTGTTGCGAAGATAATTCATAGGATTAAATTCCCCCCTGAACTAGTCTATTATATGCTAAATGATATCCTAGAAGCAGCAACCAGTGAACTACTATCAAGAGAAGAGGCACGGGACGAGGCGTATAGCCGGGCCCGCAGATCCAGAACACTAAGTAAACAAGCCATCCTATATCTACACAGCGGTAATGAGAGCCAGGCTTTATCTAACCTAGAAGAAGCGAGACAGCTACTATCCGAGATCGAGCCCTATGCAGTAGAACACCCGGAGATCGCTCACTATAACGCCGTAACATCCGCAAAGGAAGAACACTCCGAGGCCAGCATCCTCTATGGATTGAACACAGGTGAAGGATACCCCTCACCTGAGAGACTAGGTGTCTCGGCTACCGATTACCTCCTAGGATTAGCCGATGTACCAGGTGAGCTACGTCGCCAATCACTAGATCACCTTAGATCAGGTAATCTAAGTGCAGCCGAGGATAACCTAGAGGTGATGGAGGAGATCTATATGAATCTAGTATCCGTTGAGGAAGCCTCTCTATTTCTCAAGGGGCTTAGACGGAAGCTGGATATAATGCGTAACGTGAATGAGCGTACAAGGGCTGAGATAACGACAGAGACCAGCAGAGAACGCTTGACTAGAAAACTTTCCGAACTCAGTGAGAAGCTAGACTAGCTCCTATCCTTTAAACGATTTATACCAAAAACATTTACTGCTTTTTTTGCCTAGATATGGAACAGATCTGGGGCTTTTTCACGAATGGACTTTTTTCTATGCTTTATTGTATCTTCTTTAATCTTGTGTTTTGTTGTTCTCCTATATTAGATCATAAAATAGTGTTGGGTTTCTGAGAAAAATTGTTAATTTCGGGTATAGGTACCCCGAAATTCCTCAACACTGCAAACCTTAACGCTTCTCCTCCATAACCTTCAACAAGATCACAGACCGCTAATGTACCTTGAATCGGACCATAACACACACTATACTGAAGCATCTCCACACCTAGGGCCGAGATAATCTCTTTCAGGTTTGTCCAGAACCTATTGGTAGCCTTTTTTTCCCTGAAATCATAGACAACGAGGTTTTGGTGCTCTGATTCTAGGTTTTCGTCAATACTGTCGAGTATTTTCTGGACTCTGCTTCTTCTTCCCACATCATTTCGGTGATACCTATGTACGAAAAACCGTGTTGCGCCCAGCCTGCACCCAAAAAAGCTACAAACGAATCACACATATCATTTATATCTGATAAAAACCCATCAATCACATCTAGAAGGGAAGAATGAGACTATTGTGTCAAAACTCTTAATCAAGGATGATTACACCCATCTAGTCTATTCTAAGGAAGTGAAACAATGACCGAGCCAGAGATTCATATCTATGACACCATGACGCGTCGGAAACTCCCATTCAAGCCAATACAACCACCAAAAGTAACCATGTACGTTTGTGGACCAACCGTCTATGGAGACCCTCACATCGGTAATTTACGCAGCTTCACAAGCGGAGACCTCATCAGACGCTACCTGGAGTATAGAGGATACCAAGTCAAATACGTCATGAATATCACCGATATAGACGACAAGACCATCAGAGACAGCGGCGAAGCAGGTAAAACCTTCAAAGAATTCACAGAACACTACACAGGAGTCTTCTTCCGGGGTCTTGACTTGCTTAACATCAAACGGGCAACAGCCCATCCAAGAGCTACCGTGTATGTGCCAGAGATGATCGAGTTCATTGAATCCTTGGAGGAAATGGGATACGCCTACGAGACTGAGGACGGGGTCTACTTTGATATAGACAAGTTTGAGGACTATGGAAAGCTCAGCGGTATGGACATCACACGCACCGAGCAGACAAACCGTGTAGCCTCAGACGAGTACGACAAAGAGAATGCACAGGACTTTGCTCTATGGAAAAAATCAACACAAGAAGAAATTGACCGAGACATCTACTTTGAGTCACCGTGGGGCCCTGGAAGACCTGGTTGGCATATCGAATGCAGCGTCATGAGTAAAGAACTACTTGGAGACACAATAGACATCCACGCAGGTGGAGAAGACCTAGCCTTCCCACACCACGAGAACGAGGTAGCCCAGAGTGAAGCATTAACGGGAAAGACTTTCGTCCATTACTGGGTGCATATGAGACACCTGATGATTGACGGGGGTAAGATGAGCAAGAGCCTGGGCAACTATGTGAGCTTCGACGATGTACTGGCCAAGCATAGCCCCGATGCCTTCAGATACTTCTACATTAGTACCCATTACCGGCGGCCATTGAACTTCACCTGGAGCGCAATGGAGTCTGCTGAAAACACGGTCAACCGCCTAGAGAACACCCTTGATCTCATCGATAACGCCATAAATGGACCGGATAACAATCTAGATTACGGCGAAAGAGAGAAAAAATTAATCAATACTATCCGAGATGAGAAGCAGAACTTCATAGAGGCTATGGATGATGACTTCAACACACCGGTAGCCCTCGGGCATCTTCACGCAGTAGCTGGAGCAATAAACGAATACGTACAGGAACCAGCCAACAAAGGGGTCCTAGCAGAGGCAGCCGAGAACTATCGAGAACTATTACATGTGCTGGGATTATTTGAGAAACGAAGCACCGGTAGCGATGAACTAACTGAGAAACTCCTACGGTTCATAACTGATCTACGAAACCAGCAGAGAGAGAAGAAGAACTATGAACTCGCTGACAAGATCAGGGATGGACTCAAGGATATAGGTATAGAAATTCAGGACACCTCAGACGGAACCACCTGGAAAATCAAGTAACCCATTTTGAAGACTTTTATCCACTAACCCCCTGTTTCAATTTATGAGCTCAAATAAGAAACAAGCATTGTCTTGGCTAGAAACTCATAGCAGTGAAATGTATGATATGAGCGACCAGCTCTTCAAATGGACTGAGCCAGGGCTACGAGAATACAAATCCAGTAAACACTTGGCAAATTATATGAAAAAACAGGGATTCAACATAGAGATGGATATAGCGGATATGCCCACAGCCTTCAACTCAACTTGGGGAGATAACGGACCGGTGATTGGCTTCTTCGCGGAATATGATGCAACCCCCGGTCACAGTCAGAAACCCGTACCCTATGAAGAACCCGATGTTCCCTACGGTCCCGGGTTCACTGACGCCCACAACATGCTGGGAGTAGCCGGATGTTTCGCCGCCGCAGCCTTCAAACATGTCCTAGAGGAGACTAACTTAGATGCCCAGATCAGGCTTCTAGGAACCCCGGCAGAAAAACTATGCGTTGGAAAACCATACTTGGCAAAGGATGGCTGGTTCGATGGTATGGATTGCCTACTTGCATGGCACCCCGGTGGCCCAACAACAGTACTGGGTGAGGTTTGGCCACGTACCTATAAATCCAAAGTATATACTTTCAAAGTCAAGGATGCTGCTGAGGGCCAGAGTGGAGCAGTAACCTATCCAGGAACCTTGGACGCCGCTGTATTGATGTATAATAATGTTAACATGATGAAGGAACATATGCCTGCCCTTATGCGGCGTGGAGGTAGCATCAACGAGTTTATGATGACCGGCGGTCAATGTACCGTTGCCAATCCAGTACTTAGTCAGGTGGTTTATGCTTGGAGAAACAGCAATATAGATGATCAGAAAGCCGTGGAGAAGGTTATTGACCGATGTGCTGAGGGAGCAGCACTAGTAGCAGACTGCAAAGTTGAGCCAAGAGTGCTTACTGCAGTACGAACAGGTTTACCTAACACAGTATTGAAAGACGTAGTATGGAAGAACCTCATGGAGATAGGGCCACCAGCCTATACCGAGGAGGATAAAGAGTTCGCTAGAGAGATACAGCGAAACATGGGACTAGATCCCCTTGATGAACCCATGTACACTGAGATTGTGCCACCGGAGAAAGCATATGGGGATTTCCACCCAGCTGACGATGTGAATGAGTTCACATGGCACTGTCCAACAGCACGTCTCTACGTAAGCAAAGCCATGCAACCCATACCAGGTGTTAATTACCCAAGATGGGCGAGCAGTGCCTTATGCGGATCAGGTGTAACCCATAGAATGGGTATGTGTGCAGCACAGATATTGGTATTAAGCGCCATAGATCTGGTGGAAACCCCTGAATATCTAGCAGACGCATGGTCAGAGTTCCGGGAACGCAAGAAAAAACAATACGAGGAACCCTTGTTAGCAGAGGGATTGAAGCCCCCTGTTGAGCTACGTTGGCCTGAGTGGGTTGACCGCCCAGGAACCGAGTGGTGGATTCCACCCCAGTAGCTTACTTGAAATAACTAGGTGGGAGGACATCGCCCTCTTTCTCTAGTAACTTCAGACTCTTCTTAATCCTGCTGTGAACTTCCCAGAAGGTCTCAGGTATGCCCTCTTCATTCCCGTACAGATCCTCCATGCGAGCCTGTTTCTCTAGATACTTTTTTACGCGTATGCTGAACTGCTCAACGTATTCTTTCTCCGTATATTCTCTCTTGAATATTTTCTTGAATAGGCTCCGTAGGTCCTCATACTTAGGGATATACCCTACAGGGGTCTTGATGGCATCGTATTCTCCATGGACTCGTCCCTCAGCCCAGATTACCCAGACTTTCTTATCCACTTTCTCGTTCAGGTACTCTCCATTCTCGTCCTTGATGAAGTAGTTGGTGCTGAATACTCTGGGTGTGTTCTTTAGTCTGTTCCCGAAGTCAATGTGGTTATTAAGATACAATCCGAAGGGCACTACCATAAAGTCCATTATAGCCATGGGGCTGCTCTTCCGTACACCCGCTTTTCCAATGGTTGCGCTGGTAGTCTCGCTCTCTATTGTTGCTCCCATGTATACCCCGTGTTCCCATGTGAGAGCCTCACTGACGGGTACGTTGGTGTCGCTATCTCGACCCCCATAGAAGACTCCATGTACTATATGTCCCTCTGGGGCATCCCAGTTAGGGTCAACGTTATCCAGTTCCTTGAGTCTAATAGTGTACCGTGCGTTTGGATGAGCTAATGGTATCCAGTTTCCATCCTCATCTTTCTTGCCCTTATACCATTCACCGCTATGGTTGATACCTGTTTCAGGGTACTCACCCTCTTCTAAACCCATACTCAGCCAGTAGGGGGGCCCCTCATGAATCAAGACATTGCTGAAGATCATCTCCCTTGGCGTGGTCAATGTCTTGTAGATAACGGGGTCATCTACAGGGTTAACATCTCTAATTATGCCAAAGACCCCGGCCTCTATGTTGACAGCCCTGCAGTTGCCTTCGTCATCTTCTCGTAGGTATGCTATATCATCCCCCACGATGGTCATACCTGGGATCATGGCTGTGCTGGTCTTGCCACACGCTGATGGGTATGCTCCCGTGAAATATGTTACTCTATTTCTTTCTGGTGCTTTTACACCCATGATCAACATGTGTTCTGTTAGCCAGTCACTATTGTTTGCCTTGTAAATAGCTAGCCTTAACGCCAGTTTTTTTAACCCCAAGCTGTTACCCGCGTACTGGTTATTAACGGAATAAACTTTGCCGTCTATGAGGTCCACGTAGATGCGACGCTTATCTATATCCACTGTGGTGTTCCTCTCATCAAGTCTACCCGCACTGTGTACAAAGGTGAAGAAATCATCTCTCCCCTCTAGTCTCTTGAACTCCTCGTATCCGTTCCTGTATAGGATGTCCTCGCTATGTGCGACGTATGCACTATCCGTTATCTGTAGGGCTCGCTGGGTGAATCTACTGTTGGTTGGGCCTAGACTGAAGAACCGTATCATACAGACCTTTCCCTCCATTACGCCATCCATAATGCCCAGTACTTCCTCAAGTCCCTCTGTTCTATTGATGGTGTTGATACCCTTGCTCATTTCCATATCAGCCGGTTTGAGCACCCTAGTGTTCTCCTTGTCTCTAGCCTGATCATAGTAGCTATCATAGTGGACTGTATGTCCCTCCATCTCAAGCCTCATCTCCTCACCGAGATCAATGGCTAGTTGTCTAACCCTAGCGACATCCTCTTCGGTGTCATCAAAGACTATGGCTTTTTCTGGTTTACATAATTCAAGGAATCTTTTCACCTGTTCCATCACATGGACGTTGTTAAGAGCCTTCAGTTTACTCAGACTCTCTTCATCCATGTAGGTTAATAATGAACTCAATATCTATCTGATTTCATAATCAATAGACCATATTAGATTTATCGGTCAAAAAAAGGGTAAAATGTAATATTTTTAAAGACAATCGTTAAAACCCATTAAATCCCCCTTATTTTCATGTCTGAAAACGGTAAACTTAGCAAATTCTGGGTGCAGGAACTAACACGACCAGCCTTTGAGGACTGGATGGAGAACGAGCCAGACCCATTGGTAATCATAGGGATCGGAGCTATTGAGCAGCACGGTATCCATCTTCCATTAGGTACTGACAGTCTGGGTGTTAGAGCTTTCATCCATGAGATAGCCAGCCGTACAAACAGTGTGTGTATCCACCCCTGCTGGGCAGGGTACAGTCCACACCACATGGCTTTCCCAGGATCAGTAACTTTCTCAGCAGAGACCCTGCTGAACATATTACTGGAGACTATCGAGAGCTTCGCGACCCATGGAGTCAAACGATTTGTCTTGGTAAACCACCATGGCGGAAACACTAATACCATGAACCTAGCAGTCCAGATAGCCAGAAGAGAGTATAAGGTAATGATAGCCACCCCAAGCGGCCCCAAAAACACCGAGACCGCCAAAAAGATACAGGACAGGATGGCACGATACTTTGAGGTCCACAGTGGGCCAAGGGAGACGGCTTATGCGCTTCACTATTTTCCCGACTTAGTAGAGGTGTGGAGATTGGACGACTGGGAGAACGGCATGGTACTACCCGAAGAAATACAGGAGTTCATGGATCCCGATAGAGAGGACTATGAACTGGTGAAACAGGTATTCAACGCTTCGCTACCACCAAACACAGAGGACATCACAAGAAATGGGCAGTACGCGACCAGCGACCCAAGGAAGGCTGATGTGGAGGAAGCCGAGGTTAGCATGGAGGAGTCTATCCAGTTCATAGTTGACTTCATAAAACTATGGAAATCTATTCCCATCCCAAAAGGATACAGGGATTAATTCACCCCCTTTATTCAACTAGGTGTTTTTAAGTAATAATAACTATAATACACTGATATTCATTGCCCTATTGTCCTGAATGTGGAACAGAGATAGATGAAAATGACGAGGTTTGCAGTAACTGTGGTAGCAGAATAAGCAGCTCATCCCCAGCACCAGCTGGTGATGTGGATGCTGTTGGACACCTTACAACCGCCTTTAACCTAGCTATGGCTCAACCCATGGTATTCATACCCGCCATACTTGGAGGCGTAATCAGCAGTGTACTAAGCTGGATAGCCACCCGACTGGGTTTCGTAGCAGCCAGCTTCGGGTTCTTCAGAGGATTCGCCATATTTACAGCCATATTTGGAATGATAGGTGCGTTCTTCGTATACATCCTAGGCTTCGCTACCATCGATATGGGGAGGGACGCCTACTATAATAGATCTCTCAGCCTAGGTGAGAGCATAGGATATGTTACGGGTCGGTTAGTAGATTTCATAATAGCAAGCGTAGTCGGTGCAATTCTTGGTATCACTGTGATCTTGATCCCGGTGGTATCATTGATGTTCGTAGTCATGGTCATGGATGAAGTGGGGGTGGGAACCGCGTTAAGCAAATCCTTTAACGTGATCACAGCAGACCTAGGCGACATCGTAATAGTGATATTGGTAAGTATCATTGGATCAGCTCTATTAGGTTACGTACCTGTTATTTCTGGTCTGCTCAAATCCGCCTTAACTGTGGTAATAAACCTAGCCTTCATAGACATCTATCATCATTACAGAAGCTAAAACTTATTTCCTCACCTTAGACAAATTGAAAACCTAATTGAGGGATGTTGTATGGAAAATAAAAATGATGTGTTGCAATATTTCTTAGTTCCTCTACCACTATTCTGATATATAATTCACTTACGAAGACTTAAACAATTAAGGATCTGGTAACTTTTCCAGAAAGATATAATCTATGTATCTGGATATTTCCAGACTAAAAAAGGAAGATTATCTTATTTTACCGTTCTCTACCTTCTCTAGCCTGATCTCCTCTGCGTCGGTTTTCAGCTGCTTCCCTTGGAGATAAGCTTTACCCCCCCGGGCTTCCAATGTATACTTTAGGAACTCCTCGAAGGAGATCTTCTCAGATTTGTACTCCTTCACTCCATCTACATACACTTGATCTCCAGGTTTGCTCTTCTCAGGGTTCAGTATTCCAACGTTCTCACCATCGTCTCCAGCTAGTAGCATTCCCTCACTGAGCTCACCTCTTAACTTCGCTGGCTCAAGGTTAGTAACAACTACTAGATTCTTACCTAACAGATCATTAGGATCAGGATAGTGTGGTTTCAGACCAGCACATAGCTGTCTTTCCTCGTCACCGAGGTCAATCTTCAACAAGTATAGCTTATCCGCGTTAGGATGATCCTTTATCTCGGTTACCTTGGCTACTTTGAGGTTTAACGCTGAGACATCAACGGGGTTAACAAGTCTATATTCACCACCACAGTACTCCGTGATGAGCTCACACATCTCGACCAGCGCCTCCTCCAAGTATAAACCCGTGGTTTTCTCGTTACCCTGCACATAGAGTAGAAGATTCTCTGTATCAAAAACGATCTTGGTGTGTTGCCCCTGCTTTACATCGAGCCAGCATAGGACCTTCTCCTCGTCCATCATAGCGAATTTACCGGGCTGAATCTTCTCAGGCTCAGTCTCACCCAACGATGTATACAGCTCATTTCCTCTTGTTACCCCGAGTTCTAGGTCACCTTTGATATTATCCAAGTCGTGGAGTCCAGCGCTGACGAGTTTCTTGGCTGACACTAGGTTATAGCTGTCGACAGCCGTGTTAATGGTTGGGAAGGTTCCATTTTCCTTAACCAATTTAACCAGATGAACCGCAGAGTTCTCTACATCAACCTTGAATTTCTTATATATCTTGTTGTAAGCCTTAACAATGGGGTTATCTTCCAAGTCAATATCTTTAGCAATGTCTGCTACCTGTTTCTTGAGCTTCTCCAAGACGCTGTCAGATTTCTCGATATCGACGCCCTCAATGATGGCTAGTTTAACCTCTACACCAAGCTTGGCTATCCGTGGATCCATCTCAAAGTTGATCTCCCTCTTCTCCGGCTCTGGTTCAGGGGTCTTGATCTCGATGGGGTCAATCTTTCTCAATATTATCTCGGCCTCGCCAAGTTGATGATCTTCTACTTTTTTATCAATGTCATCCCATGTGAGGTTCTCCAAGTTCAGCTGCTTCTCGATCTTCTCAGCGAAGAGCGGCATGATAGGTTTAATCATTATAGCTATGTTTTTCACGATGTATACGCAGTCGGTTAATAGTCTCTGCGTTTTCTCTGGGTCTGTTTTACGATGCTCCCATGGTGCATTATCCTGGAAATACTTGTTACCCGTGCTACTTATTTCCAATATCCTGTTTACAGCTTCTCTGAACTCGTAGTTATCATAGGCCTCATAGACCTTCATGGATTTCTCCTGGATATCCTCAAGTAGTTTCTCGTTATCGCTCTTCGTTGTCTTGCCGTCAAAGTATTTCCCTGTAAAACTCATAACCCTGTAGACGAGGTTAGCTAGGTTTGACACCAGTTCATTGTTGATTCTGTTCTCAAGATTCTTCAGATCCAGATCTATGTCTGTCATGGTGTGACTCAGGTTAGCTGCGTAGAAGAACCTCAACAATTCTGGGTCAAGATACTTCTGGAACTCCTCGGCTGTTAGGAATGTACCCCTGCTCTTGCTCATCTTCTCCCCGTTAACGGTCAGAAAACCATGTACAACTATATTGTCAGGTACATGGAACCCTGCTCCATGGAGTACCGCGGGCCAGAAAAGTAGATGAAAATAGATTATGTCCTTACCTATGAAGTGAATTATTTCATGTTCGTCTGTTTGCCATATGTCATCAGCGCTGAATTCTCTATCCTTGCAGTAATTCGCGGTAGAGGCTATGTAGCCAATAGGTGCGTCTAACCATACATAGAAGTATTTATCCTCCTCCCCAGGTATCTTGAAACCAAAATATGGCCCATCTCTGCTGATACACCAGTCCTCTAGGCCATCGTTTACCCATGTTAATACCTGATTCCTTATCTCCGGCTGAAGTCTCTTGTTATTGTTCAACCAGTCTCTAAGCCAGTCACTGAATTCGCCCAGTTTAAAGAAGTAGTGACGGCTCTTTCTCCTTATCGGCGTGGAGCTACATATGCTACAGTACGGGTTTAGCAAGTCAATGGTACTGTACGCTGTGTTACATTTCTCACAGACATCTCCATACTGATCCTGGGCCCCACAATTCGGGCACGTACCTTTAACGAATCTATCCGGAAGGTATCTTTCACAGTTCTCACAGTAGGTTAACTCGATCTCCTTGGTGTATATGTGGCTTTTCTCTTTGAGACGATTGAAGATCAACTCCGTGTAATGCTTGTTCTCTGGGCTATTGGTACTGTAATAACTATCAAAGTCCACAAGATAGTTATCATAATCCCTCTTGTGCTCCTTCCACCAGCGATCAATAAAGTCCTCAGGTGAGACGCCTTCCTTGGCGGCGTTTATCTCGATGGGAGTGCCATGAGTATCTTCTGCGCCACAATAAATAGCGTCTCTACCGCTCATCTTGAGGAATCTAACATAGATATCTGTCTGAATATACTCTACCATGTGCCCTATGT
>WJJC01000007.1 GCA_014729945.1 Candidatus Bathyarchaeota archaeon | reverse complement strand
GGTCATTCCATTGCAGAGGCCATCTGCCTATGTGCAGTGGGGTGCAAGCGGTTGGAATAGACTTAATGAGGATGGAGACAGGTATGCCAGTAACTACCAGATTTGGGCAGTCAATGATGACGCCTCAAGCTGGGAAGTTTTTGGATTGTACGACAGTACTGTTGATACCGTTACATGGTATAAGTAAGCGTCAAATACGTCTAACCTAAATCCCTTTTTTATTAATTCTTTATCGTGAGTTACTTTTTAATCTGATATTAGAAAATTATCGGGGGGTTTTGCGACAAACCATACATGAAGCACGGCCCCGATATTGTTTTTGATATATTGGCATATTAAATACTTTATCAATGATATAATAATTAGAGATTATGAAATATGTACTAGTATTTATTTTATTGATTGGATGTGTTTTTCTTTGAATATCTCTAGTATTTTATCTGCTGCCCATTGAACAAAATCCTCACAATAGTAAATTCCCTTAGCCTTGTTTTCTTCATGTTTGGCTTTTCCTTCAGGCGTTCTTGTATCTACGCCCAATAGATCAAAGCAATTAATATGTCCCCACTCCTGTTCAAAAGCTTTGAGAAATTCTTGGGTGTATTCCCTCATTTCATCCCTTATTGCTGTGAATTTCTCAGGGGCTTCGTTTCCATTTGTTCCCATAGCCAATCCGAAGGCCATGACTCCACCTGATACTGCGCCACATATACTTCCCCATCCAGCTCCACCACCACCCATATTCGATGCAGCACGCATTACTCCGGTACCAAAGCCCTTGAGGGGGTGTTTCTCATTTACTTTGATAATCGTGCTTTCACAGCAGTTGAATCTTTTTTGATCTCTTTCAATCATAACGAAAATAATGTTAGATGGTATGAAAAAACTTTCGTTATATTAATGCATAGATTAGAGCAGTTTCAATACCGGCTGCCAACACGAGTAGAGGTACCACTCTTTTAATGAATACTTTTATGCTTTCAGCGAAATATTTCTGCAAACCGTTTCTACGATTTAGTTTATGAATTATCTTGTACCCAAAGCCAACTCCCATCGCGGCGCATAATAATATGGTAGGAATCTCAATTACGCCATGTGGTAATAATGTCAAGATAATGAACCATATCCCCTGTGTTTTTGCAGCGTTAAAAGATATATATCCCACGAAAAAACCGTTGAATGCCATTAACATTAATGGTGGTATGCCAATGATCAAACCCGATACGAGAAAGATGAAGCTAGCTAAGACATTATTGTACAATATTGCTGTAAACATTTCTAAACCAGTAGAGCTAGTTGGATCAGGTATGTTGCTTAATACCCCCTCAAAACTTTGTGGAGATATCTGGTCACCTAGACTATATCCCATGAATATGCTGAAAAAGAATAATACAGTTGTTAACGCAAAAATCGATCCAAGTTTCGATACATAGTCCCAATGTTCCTGAAAAAACATTTTTAATATTCCTGATTTTTCTTTACTCAGCGTCATTACTCTCCGGTACCCATACCCTTTCTGCTGCCTTCCAAATATCCCTTTCTAATACTGTTTTTCGACCATCTTTTTTAGCGTTGCCTACAGCATTTTCTGCTATCTCTAAGCCGTATTTTCCTACGCATTCTCTTAAAGCATTGGCTGCTTCCTCGTTTATCCTAAGGTTTCCCGCTTTTTTGAGTAGTCTTCTTATGGGTGCTATGGTGAATTCTTCGGTCATTACTTAATCTAATACTTTGTGTTATTTGGGTTTATTCCAATTAGATATGAATATCAGTGGTTATGCTTTATCCTATTTACTATGAATCGAAGACTGCCGTTGTTATTCCTATTATCCTTATGTATTATGACACCTATGACTTTTGCTGAGCCTTCTCTAAAAGTAGATGTATCCCCAACGCCAGAATACCGCCAGTTATGGGCTTATGATACCTATTTATTTAATGTAAGTATCGTGGATTTCAATGCATCCAATGTTAATCTCACTGATTATTCCCAGGATCCGTTTGGATTAGAATTTTATATGAAATTCACTTGGAGAGTGATTGGTGGTTATCATTTTGGAAATGCGAGCACTGGTTATGCAAGTACTCCCAAGTCTGTATATTATCAAGAAAAGACTAATCTCAATAATTCTTCACCCATCTTTATTTTTACTATAGAAAAAGATTCATACGAATATGGGGCATTACCAACGGAAAACGTGAGAATGGATTTCAACTTCAATGTATATCTGATTATGGATGATGGCTCTACTGGCCCCAGAATAGCTTCAAAGTCTCAGACCTACGAACTAATGGATGAGTCCAAGGTGGCGTTTTTTGAGGGAAAATACTATGAAATGAATATTGAGCTCAAAGCCGTCCTTGACTCGAAAGGATTGGCTGCTTTTAACCGTGAAAGATATTCCACGATATTGGCAGATATGAATTCATCCCTAAATCAGGGTAATTATATTGAAGCCCAGAATATATGGGAAGACTATAATGAAGATGACCGAACCGATATGATCATAGGATTAATAAGGGCGTCAGATATGCAAACAGAGAAACTGGAGAGCTTGGAGTCAATAGAAGAAAACCTCACTAGAGTTGAAAATGAATTTGACCTACTTGAAGAGGAATATGAGCAACTACAAAGAACATATTCAACACTTGCAAATACTTACCAGAAAATCAACATTAGGCTTGAATCGTTGGAAAAAAACCTGTCAACAGCTATAACTGGTGTTTTCCTTGCTTCAATAGTGTTTTTCTTCATAGGGCGATATAGTATAGAAAGAGAGGGAAAGTATGCTTAACCTAATATTCACTGAAGCCGCTTTAGAGCTAGTTCCAAGAAACATATTGCTCCATCCCGCTGTAAGGCGCAATGCTAAAAGACGGAACAAGCCACCAGAGGAAACACTTCTGGATAGAAGCCTTCATCATTACGCAATGGATCGGTTGTCTGATGCTGAGAGAAGAGGGCGACCTGATATACTTCATTTCTGTCTGCTTCTAGCCATGGGATCTCCACTAAACAATATGGATAAACTCAGAGTTAAGGTGAACACGGTTAAAGGGTATTCCATTGATATTAATCCAGCTACACGCCCCCCTAAGGATTGTAATCGATTTAACGCTTTAATGGAGCAATTGTTGACTGTCGGAGTGGTTCCCCCTAAAGGCGAACCTTTGATAAGTTTATCTAGGAAGAGTTTACCGGATTTAGTGGATGGGTTGGATTCAGGGAAACTTGTTGCTTTGTCCAGTCATGGCGACCCAAATAGTTTTGATGGCGTAGCAAGTGAACTTATTAAAGAAGGGTCTTCAACAGTTTTTATAGGTGCTTATCCTTCGGGTCCAATGAGTCCTGAGGTTCTTAGTCTAGCGGATGAGGTTTACTCTGTTTATCCGGAGCCGCTGGAGGCTTGGACGGTTACCTCAAGGATGATTTATAGTTATGAACAAAAACTAGGTCTTGAATAGGTTCTGTACCATTATCAAGGCTCTTTCTTTGCTTGTATTGACGAATCTATGGGGTGTGTTTGATGGTATTTCGATTAACTTCGTTTGGTCCATCAATATTTTTCTATTTTCGGATACTAGTTCTGCTTTTCCTTCAATTGTAATTACATAGTGAACCCTGTCATGGCTGTGTGATGCAGTGTGACCCCCAGAATCTAAGTTGATTATTCTACAGCTTACTGCGTTCACCTGAGTTTTAGGCACCATCATAATGCTGGATGCTTTTGAGTATCCTTTTCCAACCCATGGCTCCCAGACTTTTCTCGTAAGTCTTCTTACTTCGATTCCCATTGTCTCCATCGTCCATATCTTTTTGAGTGTAAGAATGAAAAAAAGTTGAGTATTAAGATAATTATTTAGATTTAGGTACTGTGTGACTTAGTTTGCCATCCCTATAGTAGGCACTTGAACTTTTACCACACGATGGGCACTTGTATCCTATCGCATCAAATTGACCGAATTTCCACTCCTTTCCTGTTGGCTTGGTTTCGACTCCACAACTAGGGCATTTCATGGATACTCAATATAATTATTATATATATTATTTATAAGTGTTAGGGAATTGTTAGTAAAAATTTGGACAATTTTCTATTTTTTCGATAATTTTCAAGGCGTTTTCTAGGGTTCCACTGGCTTATATTGGACAAAGATCATACTATTTTCAATGAGCTTGTTAATTGGAACGAGTGGCTGGAGTTATAAAGAGTGGGTGGGTCCATTTTATGAAAAGAAAACTGGTATGTTTTCCCATTATTCTCAGTTTTTCCATACCACAGAGATCAATAGCACTTTCTATCGCTATCCTTCTGAGGGAATGATAATGGGTTTACTTAGAAATGCCCCCCCAGGTTTTGTTCTCTCAGCTAAGTTACCCAAGGTAATTACTCATGACAAGTGGCTTAGTCTTGAGGAGGGAGTGGAAGATGATGCTCACAGATTTCTAAGTCTGATGAAGCCACTTGCTGAACATCTTGGACCTATCTTGATCCAGCTTAGACCCATGTTCAACTACGACGAACATTTAGGTAACCTCGAGAATTTTCTGGAGGTAATCCCAAAAAACTATGAATGGGCTGTAGAGTTTAGGAATAATTCTTGGCTCAGGAATGAGACCTTTGACCTTCTAAGAAAGAATAATGTGGCTTATACTGTAGTTGATGAGCCTCTTCTTCCTCCTGAGGTGCATATCACTGCGGATTTCGCTTATATACGGTGGCATGGTCATGGTGCCCAACTATGGTATGATTATGAGTACACAGAGGAACAACTGGCGTCATGGGTTCCCAAAGTTAAGGAACTCACAGGCGATGTCAGACGTACGTATGGTTATTTCAATAATCACTATAATGCTAACGCTGTGAAGAACGCCGTAGAGCTGCTTGAGCTTCTTGAGGAGACTACTCCTGAACAAAAAATAGTACATGAAAAGATTGCTGGATACAAGGCGTGGGCTGGTAGGCCCAGAGGGGTTCAGCCCCTTGAGGCTTTCTCTACGTCAAGTGAGGATCTGAGTGTGGCTGATCATTTGCTACATTTTACTGATCCGCGTAGGATTAGTCGTGGTGAAAAGATGGATAGTGAAGAGGTAATGGTATCGTTAAGCACCGATGAGCATCTGATGGGTGAGGTTAAAGACTATTACGTTGATATTGACTTAGAGCAAAAGGTTATCAAACATAACTGCGCTGACTGGCGAAAAGGCAGAGGCAGTAAGCGTTTCTGTAAGCATCTTGTACGTTTTTTCATAGAGCTTCCTCCGGGTCAGGCTACTCATGTATTGTCTCGTATCTGGGATGAGATAGATGGATGGAGTTTTGAGGATTAGTTAGGCTATTTCTAGTCCGGTTTCTTTTAGTAATGATTCTACTTTTTTCCTGTGACGACTTTTTAGACCATCTATGAACGCTGTTTTGGGGGTTACGCTTTTTTCTATCATCTGATTAACTAGTTTTTCAGTAAGCAGTTTTATAGCGTATCTTGCGGCCATGTGGCCCATTGCGTAGTCGTTTATTTTCTCACTGAACAAGGGGCAGTAGTGACCTCCACCGAATCCAATAGCTATAGGTTTCTTTTCCACTTCATCCATGCCCTCTAATATGCAATCCACTAAGTAGTTACATACCGCTGGGTCTCTCCACTGCTCATCTCTGCTTCCAACTTCTACGAAAAACATTGGGACCTTGAACTCAGTAGGGCTATGATGTGTAGCCTCTAAGCTTACCTGGAATCCCTCTGGAGGATCTTCCAGTATCCTTTGATATATATTCCTCATGGGATTAGGAGCTGTAGGTTGCAGTTCCCGGTTCATCCCCCCATACATAGCTTTACCGAAGTTTCCCGTTGGGTGGGCTGTTAAACAGGGTTTTCCACTCTTTGACCAGTGTCTGCTAGCTACTGTAATGTATTCAAGATCGTATTCCTGTGCTATTTTTGTATAATCTGCAGGATAGGGGTGGGGTGCTTCGGGTACTTTGAATCTTTCTTCCGGCACTATGAGATGATCAATTACGATCAATATTTTTTCTCCAAGTTTGTAGATATTTTTTTTGCTTGTTTCTCTGAATCCTTTTTCTATGAATAATGGTAGCATGGTTTGCCCGGCTGGGTCTGATAGACTTAATGTTATTCCTTTGTTCATGGGGCCACCTATCCCGGGTTAGTGGTGTCTCTTTTCGTATAACTCTTTAGTTGAAACATTATCAGGTTATTTCAAAACTGTTAGGTTCTATGTTTTTAACAGGGTTTATACTGGGGCAGTATGGGTATCAGTAAGGTGAATCTTAATGGGTCGTATAGGTAAAGGGACTAAGTGTAGCGTGAAAGACTGTTGGGAAGAAGCTGTACGTTCAATAGATATTGGGAGAGTTAAACAGGTTGGGATAGATGCTGAGGGAGTAAGGCGTGCCTATCTATGCAAGGAACATTATAAAGAGTATAAGAAGGGAAATAAGAAAAACGCTCAGATTAAGAGATGGAGATTCGCTGGATAGCCAGGTATTATCCTACGAATTGTGGTCTGTCAGCAAGGTAGACGGGCATAGGTACGGGTCTAAAGGGTTTATCCTTGGTCTTGGAGTGTATTTTTTCCTGTAACTCTACTACACTGTATTCGACTGGTTTCCTTTCTCCTCGTACCCTGACTTGGTATTTTTCTACGTCTATTTCTCTCTCCCCGACGACAATTATGTAGGGTATCCATTCTTTCTCGGCGTCCCTGATCTTCTTACCAACCGTCTCATCTCTGTCATCTATATCAACCCTGATTTGGTGGAAACCGTCTTTTACATCGGTGGCTAGTTCCACATACTCCTCTGTTACAGGGATTATTCTTACCTGCGTTGGAGTTAGCCATAGGGGTAATCTTGGTTTTAATCCTTTTTTCATGTCGAATGCTGCTTTCTCTAAGAGTCCATATATGTCTCGTTCGATGGCTCCTGATGGGCTGCAGTGTAGTATTAGAGGGTGTTTCTGTTCTCCATCTTCGTCCATGTATCTTATGTCGTAGCGTTCCCCGTTCTCGACGTCTATCTGGTCGGTTGCGAATGCTGATGCTTTGTCTAGGTTGTCAACGAAGTTCATCTCCCATTTGAGTATGAAGTAGAAGAATCGGTCATCCCACATTTCCACTAGTACTGGTTTTCCATGTTGTTTCACCAGTTCTAGGATGAAATCCTTGTTCTCCTCATAGAAATCCCTGACCATCCTAACTCCTAGCTCGTAGTCTGCTTTCTGGAACCCTATTCCCTCTAGGACGTCTTGGCTTAGTTTGAATCTGCTTTTGAACTCTTCTTTTGCTTGAGATAGGTCCTTGCAGAAAGCGTGGACATCTGGCATGGTGAATGCCCTAAGTCTTCTGAGTCCTGTGAGTTCTCCTCTTTGTTCTCTTCTAAAGCTGTAGCGGGTCATCTCGTAGATGCGCATGGGTAGGTTTCGGTAACTGATGATGGCATCGTGGCTCATGAGAAATTGGCCGAAGCATGCTGCGAAGCGCATGAAGTATGGGGTGTCATCTGACTCGATGGTGTATTGTCTGGCTGGGAACCTATTGAGGTAGCTCTTGAGTGTAGGGTGCTCCATGCTATACATAAGTGGGGTCTCTACCTCCATTCCACCATAGTCATGAACCATGCTGGTAACATACTCTTCTAGTAGTCCCTTTATCATCCTGCCTTTGGGATAATATCTGAAGTTTCCAGGATCGCTAGCTGGTTCATAGTCCACTAGTTCTAGGTTTCTCATTAGGTCTACGTGTGGCGGTGTTTGTGTAGTGGTTCTATCCTTCTCGTATTCGTATCCGCTGAATATGCGTAGTTTTTCATGTTCTGTGAAGTCGAATTCATCGAATTCCCAGAGTTTTCCATCTGTGTCTAATATGTACCAGTAGCTGCGTAGTTTTTCTTCTGCTTTGAGGGCTTCGGATACTACTTCTTTTTTCTTATTTTCTTTGCTCATTTGGGTTCATTCCTTGGGGAACGGTTGTGTTGTCCGATATGGCTCACACTGTATATGTTTTTTGCAGTGGAGGAGCGTCTATTAAAATCATGTAGGGCCTTTTGGCCTAAACTGTTTGGCGGGACATCACCGCGTTCTCCTCGCAGTGTTTGGAGTTGTTATTGCTTATATCTTTTATGTAGTCTATTTAGTCTCTAAACTTGTTTCATGTATATGGTATCGTCCGCTTACTCCGTCCCATGTTTTCTCGGCTTTTATGATCTTGATACGTTTGTTGAACCATGGCGCATCAGTTACTAAGGTCTCGTATTCGCCACCTTCTCCTGCTATGTCTACACTGAATTGTTTGTTGAGGGTTTTGAGTTGTTTTATTCTGTTTCTGTTTAGTGGTTTTCCTAGCCATGATTGTTCGAGGCCGTGGGCTGCTACGCTGGTGAATATGATTTTCATTCCTTCGTCTAGCATATTGTTTAATAGTTTTTCCCGGTTTGTCCCCCAGATGGGGTGGTAAGGGGTTAAGCTTAGTTCTTTACATATTTTGTTTATTCTATCTGATTGATATTTACTTGCGATGGCGCCGGTTATGACCCCATCGATATCTAAGGGCTCCAGAGCTGCTTTTAGCTCTTTTAGCTCTTTTTCTTTTATTCCCTCTGTCGTGGCTTGTACGTAGTTTATCCCCCATGCTTCGGCTTGTAATCCAGTTAGGTCTATGTTAACTGTGTGGAACATGTAGCTGTCGGGGTTCCGTGAGTGGAGCGATACTAGGTGGGTTAGAGTGTGTCCTTCTTTTTGTGCATGGTGTGAAGCGTATACGCTGTCTTTCCCTCCGCTGAGCAAGCCTGCTAGTTGCATAGACTGGTATTGGGCGGTGTATTTGATATCGTTTCGGGTCGTCACTATAACAGTTTTTTGTGGTGATTACTACCGGATCCGGGTGTTTCTGGGGCTTTATCTCTTGCTTAGACCCTTTTTACGGGGGTGCTGTACTTTCTCTCCTTTGTTTTTATGAGTTTTTCTTTTGCTCTTTTTTCATGGTTTTTTCGTAATCGATATAACCCGATTAGCATTTTTAGGGGATCGACTAGGAGGTTTATGCTAGTCTCCTTACATGGTTTCCAGTTTACAGGTAGTTCATGGATGGTGTATCTTTTTTGTTGCGCCCGCATCAGTATCTCTGCGTCCCAGAGCCACCCTGTTTCACGTGTCTCTCCCATTAGATCCTTTATTATCTCGGCTTTGAATGCCTTGAATCCGCATTGATGATCGGTGTTCATTGTTTTAAGTAGTCTTCTTGCTATCGAGTTGAATAGGAGGCTCGTTATTCTTCGGCTTAGTTTCCGTTGTTCATGTTTTCTTATACCTGTGCAGATATCGTAGCCTTGTTTGACTTTATCTATTATTTCCGGGAGATTGCTGGGTGATATGGATGAATCCGCGTCCATGAATATCAGTATCTGGCCGTTTGCTTCACTGAATGCGTTTTCCAGTACTTTGCCCTTCCCCTGTCTGTGTTTTTTATAATTATGATATACGTGGGGGTGTTTTGTAGCTATTTCGCGGACTATCTCTGTGGTCCCATCTGTGCTTCCATCCTCTACGATGATTATCTCGTATCTTTCACTGTTTTCTCTTAGAATCCTGTCAGCTTGTATTATTGTTTCCGTGATATGTTTTTATGCATTATAGCATGGTATGACTAGGCTAATGGTTGACCTCAACCATTACACCTGTTGAGGCTTCAAGACTAGAGCAAGGCTAATTAACCCGACAACGAAGCCGAGATATTTTTTAGACGTGTATCTTTGTCCGAGAGAAATGGCTTCTAGGAAAAGTGTTAATGCCTGTGTACCCACGGTGATGGCTATGGTGGTCTGACCTGTTCCTAGGACGGATAATGGACTTCCAGTTAGTAATCGGCCCGTAAAGAAGGCGATCATTGCGATTATTATCAGTGGAGTGAATGTGTATTGTAGTAGAAACTTTGGATCTAGTAGGTTTGTGGGTTTTATCTCCCCGAATCTTGTGGTGCCTATTTTGAGTAGTATGTTTCCAGTTGCGCCGATGAGGCTAACTAGGAATAGCATTAGATATACTGTGGTCTTGCTCATCTTCGTTTAAGGGGTGGTGGATGATTCGTTAAGTAGACTGTACGTCCTTCGGGTTTTTCTTGGTTACAGGAAGTGATACCAATTGACGTATGCGATTGTCCCGTACACCATTATGCTGGTGAAGGAAATTACGATGGTGCTGTTGAGCCATTCTCTGTTTTTAGTTATTTCAGCGATGCTCCAGTATACTGGTATTATTGTCAGAGTATATCTTGTCCATGATTTCAAATCTCCCACAAGTGTGAATATGGTTAGAAGGGCTACTCCCCATAACATGTAGTGGGTTCTCGTGTCCTTGAGGTCTAAACTCCGTATAGTTTGGTAGAGTGTGGCGGTTAGGGCTATGAGGAGAGTGGCTGCGAGTAGCATACTCAGGTTCCATATGAATCCGGTGTTTGCCGTAATTTTGAGTATTTCTCCGCCTAGTATTCGGTGTGTGATGTGGAGTATTGTGGGATATATTGGTCTGAAAGCGTAGAGAAGTTTCTTGTCGTATCCGTGTTCAGCAATATAGAGATACCATCCTGCGTCCCATCTGGCAAAGTTACCGGTTATGGGTTCCCGTGGTCCATATAGTCTCACCTGGATAGGGTGTTCTCATAGGGAAGAGAGTGGCTAATGTACTGATGATAATTAGTAGTAATCGTGATAATAATATGATGGCTACGTTCTGCTTTTCCTCGGTGTTTATTTTCATGTCTTTTCTCTCAGTATCTGTATATAGTGTTTTGTTTTCCAGTAGATATAGTAGGGATCTGCACCAGATTGGTCATGATGTGGCTCGACCTGAGTTCTTTCTTGGTACTCGTTCCACCCGAATACTCCGATGATGTCTATGTTTCCGTTTCTTGCTTCCTGTATGGCGAATAGCCATTGTCTGTCGTAGAGTCCTTGACTGTAGTTTACATCGAATCGGTGCCATACGTCTCTGAATCCACTGGTGTAAAGGAGCCAGTCATCGAATCTTGGGAGTACACTGCAGTAACCGTTTCTTGCTCTCTGATTTTCGTCGCTGAACCACGGTGGATGTATACTGGAGTTATCACTCGTTGACCCGTAATCACCATAACATCCATACCCAGTCTTCCCATGTCTCGCTGGGGTCGCAATCTCCGAGTATATGTGTCTCGTATTTTGGGTCTATGGGGGGTTGCGCTGGGTTGAAGTAGGTTAGGAGGGGTTTACCATGGTAGTGTTGATAATATTCAGGGTATGGTTCTATGAATGTACTCCAGATGTACTCGTGGGAGTACTCATAGTTGAATACTGGTTCCCCCGTGGCGTCTCTTGCCTGGGCTACTGCTAGGCGGTCTCCCTCGTAGGGTTCTACGAGGATGGAGAAATTGATAGGGTTTTCTCTTTTATTGTTTACTGCGAGTAGTTTTTTTATCGCTTTGTCCTCGAAGCTGTCTTCCCACCATGATAGAAATAGAAAGTCGATATCTAGTTTTTGTATCATGTCTAGTTGCCAGTATATGACTGTTTCATTGTGACTGCTGTATCGACCGATTAGCGGGGTGTCGGGGTGTTATCCCAGTGTCTTGAGCCTGGGCTTCCATCTTGGTTTCCGAACCATGTATAGAAATAGATCCCAACAAGTGTTTTTTCCCGTTTAATGGGTTTTACTGTCTCGGGTTGTTTTAAAGGTGGCTTCGGGAGTATGCTGTGGATTAATAGTATTATTATTAATGGTATTAGCAATAGGTGTATTCCTGTTTTCTTGAGCATTCTATATTGTATCTTAATGTGTTATTACAAATCTGGTGTAACTGGACACGTTTTCTTTGATTAAATATAGCTCATTTTTTGTGTGTTGATTAAGATTCGTTTTCGCGTAGATCTAGCTAAGAAATAATCTATTTTAGGGCTTGTTTTTCTTGAAGAAGGATTTGATTCAAAAGGAATGTGGTATCCTCTCCACCTACTTACGCTACTCGGTTCTCTGGTTCTTCTCCTTTTATGGATTTGAGTACTCCTTTGGCTACCTGTAATGCCATGCGTTGCATTCCCTCAAGATTACTTGCCCCTAGATGTGGTGTAAGGATAACGTTATCCATCTCACATAATGGGCTGTCCATTGGTAGTGGCTCATCCTCGAAAACGTCCAATGCGGCAGCCTTGATCTTACCCGTCTCCAGCGCCTTGACAAGGGCTTTCTGATCTATCACTTTTCCCCTCGCCGTGTTAATAAGATATGATCCCTGTTTCATTTTGCTGATTTTTTCTTTATCAATGAGGTGTCTGGTCTCGAATGTGGATGGTATGTGGAGGCTGATGATATCCGACTCCATTAGTAATGCGTCTAGTTCCTTCCACTTGTATCCGTATTTCTTTTCTTTCCTAGGTTTTCGTGTCCTACTCCAGTAAGATACTGATGCATCGAAGGCCTGCATTCTCCTAGCGGTAGCTTCTCCTATCCTTCCAAACCCGATGATACCCACTTCTTTGCCTGCTAGCTCATTCCCTATGAGGTCACTGTATTTACGATGCCACTCTCCTTTACGCACTGCTTTATCCGCAGCAACAATGTTCCTGAGAAGAGTCAGCGTCATAGCCATAGCCATTTCTGCTACTGTAACTGTTAATGCATCCGGGGTATTACACACGATTTTACCTAGTTCTTTTGCGGCGTTTATGTCAACATGGTCACATCCTATGCCGTGTACGCCCACTACTCTAAGCCGCGGGCTGGATGCCATAAGCTCCCTTGTTATTTTGATGCTCCCCCTGGTGATGATACCATCAGCCTCATTGATATGCCTAGCGAGAGTCTCAACTGTGCTTCCAGGTGGTAACTCGACTACTTTCACGTTTTTCTCTTTAAGGTACTTTACTCCCATATGGTTGATGGGCTCGGTTACTATTACTGTGTAATCAAGCAATGTTTATTCAGAAATAAGATGTCTTTTGTTTGGGTTAAGTTTTGAGGTGGTGGGGATTTCGTCGTTTTCGTCCCCTTCTTGCGCCTTTCTGAGGTTCCTTCTTTGTGCGGCGTAGTCTTTTATCCAAGGCGTCTACCAGTCCATCGAATGTTTCCATGAGTCCCCAGTCCTCATTATCCACGTTATAATTGGCTGTGGGACCCAGCACTCTAGCTGTGACCTTGTATCTGCTTCTCGATCCTTCACTGCGCTGAGTTTTGACCATTACGCTTACCTCTGTCACGTCTTCTCGGATCTTCATGGATCTCTCTACGGTTCTCCTGATCTTGTCCTCGACTACTGATTTCTCGAAAAAGTCCTCATCATCGATACCGACGATGTATACTGGTAGTTCTTGTTCAGGTATGAGGTTATGGAGTACTGCAAGTAGTTCTCTGTGGGTTATGATTCCCTGTATTTTCTCTTCTTCATCAACTACCATGCAGTATTTTTCACCCATCTTATCAATCGCCTTAACCACATTGAGAACTCCCGTATCTGGACTGATTGTTAGTGGGCGAGTATTCATGAATCCGCTGACTTTGCCGGGGAACTTGGAAATTTTTTCCCCTGCTCTATCCCCCGTGGTTGTCTTTGTTGCGCCGGTGATGAATGTGGTGACTATCATTTCACCCGTAATTATTCCCAGTAGCGCACCATCGTTAGCAACTGGCATGTGGCTGATGCCTTCATCCAGCATTCTTCTGCGGACATGAGCGATTGGTGTGTCTTTCTCCACTGTTACCACAGGGGATACCATGGTATCCTTGGCTTTCAATGAGTTAAGCTCAGAAACCATTTTCAAGGCTGAGGTAATATCCTGCTGGCTAAGCAAAGTAACCTCATCTCCAGAGACCAAGGGCATAGCTGTGACATTGTTCCTGATCATAAGATCGACTGCTTCAAGGATACTGGTGTTAGGTGTGATGCTTCCAACCTGTTTCCATATGGTTTCTATCTTTGTATTCGCCGGCTGGTCCACACCAAGAAGATCCCTTACGGTAATGATCCCGATTTTTCTCCCATCTGTGGCTACTGCTTCGGTCCTATTGGTGTCTCTCAGGGCTCCCAGTACTTTACTGGCTGTATCACCTGGGTTGAATACACTTCCGGATGATGTTTCTATCTCGGATATATTGGTTCTAGCTAACTCTTCTAATGTCTTTGTCACCTTTAGAAAACCCATTATAGAATATAGTGATAGGGTATTAAATAGTTGCATATTTTTGGTGGGTATCTTTAAAAACTATTCAGGATTAGCCATGTGATCCTTTATGTGCACCTATATCATGCTTTATGGCTTGCTTGAAGACTATCCTGTGGTTGCGCTACATAATAGATACTTAGGGCTCGATACGAGAGAAGAAACACCCAGAGCCTTGGATGAAGGCGTATATGCTCCTATTGATGTATCCTCACGGGGAACCTGGATCGGTGTAAATAAGGATGGATTGCTTTTGGCTATCACGAATCAAGAGACTCATAGAGTTGAGCAACCGAGAAGAAGCCGCGGCTTATTAGCCCTTGATGTACTAAGAGAATGTAACTCAGCGTTTGAGGCTAAGATCCATCTAACAGATGCATCAATCAGACACCTTTATAGGCCAGGTAATTTTGTGATCGCTGACAGTGAATCCGCTTGGCATATTCTCTGGGATCACGAGACCCGGGTCTCGGAGATTAAGCCGGGTCCATACGCGATGGGTGTAATAACCATGTACCCCGGCGTCCAGCTGGATAACCAAGTGTTGAAGATAAGCGGTGACTCTGAGAAGAGACGGTGTAGAGCCTTGGAGCTATTAGCAGATTTTCAGCCAGACTCTATCGAAGATGCCCTTTCCAAGATGAAGCAAATCTCAGCCGACCATGAATATGGTAAGAGCACTGCTTCTATTTGTTGGCACAGTGATGAATACAAGCAGACCAGTTCAACCATAATAGCAGTAAACAGTGTGCCATCAAACACCAGAGTGTTTTACTGCGAGGGAAACTCATGCACTTCAAACTTCAAAGAGTATCATGTCTCATTCAATTAAGTTCTGTAACCCCATCTCTTGCGCTATCTCTTTTGCTTCAAGTTTTTCGCTGAGGCTAAGTCTGCGGGTTAGCTCTGCTCGTTCTTCTGCTCTCCACTCGGGGCGGTACTGGAACATGAGATTTACCCGCGTCATGGGTCCAAGGTTATCATGTATCCATTGGAGTATAGGTCTGGTGCAGCATTCGTTGTGTTCCGGCAGCACGAGAACTCTTATGAGTAATTCGCCGTACTTGTCTGCGGTTAGATGGTTTCTAGTGGCGGCCTCCCAGTAACCGGGGGCATCGCTGATCTGCTCAGCGCATTTATTATTACCATACTTAAAGTCAAGAAGATACAGGTCTATGAATCCGGCTAGTAGCATCGCAGTCTCACTACTGTAGTAACTGTTACTGTTCCAGATAGTAGCGATCCTCTCATCCACATGGTTAAACGTCTCAAGCCACTGCCACGTGAAAGGCGTAGGGTCACCTCCTACCATGTTAATGTTCCTACATCCCTTCTCCGCTAACTCTCTAACTTGTAACGACATCATCTCAGGGGTTAAGCTCCGTCCATGGCTCTTCCACTGGCTGATGTCCCAGTTCTGGCAGTGAAGACACCTTATGCTGCATCCCCCCGTAAATATGGTTCCTGATGGCACTAGTTCAGGCTCCTCCCCCATGTGAGGGAACGCTGAGAAGACACTGAAGTTACGCCCAGCTCTACAGTACCCTTTATCCCCGTGCAATCGATCCGCCCGGCAGTAGCGTTCACAGAAACCGCACTCTTGCATAAATCGATGTGCTAAAAGTATCTTAAGGCCCAGGAGGTTCTTATCCCTCTTTTTAGGTCTCTTGGTGACTTCATCTTGCTTATCCTGAAATTCTTCGAGCAGGGATTGATGTGTTTCCCAGAGTTCTTCTGTATCCGCTCTCCTGTTATATTTGGCGGACATTGATTTAGCTATCATGTATTTTGGGTATTTTCGTTTCTTAATAATATCTACGTACCTAGGCATAGCCTTTTTAACACCAGGTTCATCCAGTTTTCCACCGCTCTTAGATCGCCACATTAATTAGTCAATATGCTGGGCGCCTTTAGATGGTTGCGATGATAAGCATTATACGAGGTGTCGAGAATAATCAATTATGGAATCTCGATACGTGGAAGAAGTGGACGATGCTCTACGCTGCACAATTTGCCCCCACTTATGTGTGTTATCTGAGGGAAAACGAGGGTTATGCGGTACCAAACTGAATCAGGATGGAAAAGTAATTGATCTCAGCTATGGCAAGATAAGCGCTCTAGCAGTGGATCCTATCGAGAAGAAGCCCTTAGCACATTTCTATCCGGGAAGCAGGGCTTTGAGCATCAGCAGTATTGGATGTAACTTTACCTGTCCATGGTGTCAAAACTATGGGTTGAGTCAGGGTAAGATCGCGGATTCTCAGACTCGTGATATGACACCGGGGGAGGTGGTGGATATGGCTCTTACTAAGAACTGCACTAGTATCGCCTATACCTATAATGAGCCTATGATCAACCTGAACTATATACAGGACACAGCGGAGCTGGCATCTGATTCAAGTGTAAAGAATGTACTGGTGACCAACGGTTACACTCATATTCCCTCCTTCAGTCATGTGGTTGCGTATATTGACGCGGCTAACGTGGACTGGAAGTCTTTTGACGATGGTTTCTATAAGAAGCATTGTGGCGGTGAATTGGAGAAGGTCTTGGAAGCCACTCAGTATATGTATGACCATGATGTGCATGTGGAGGTAACCTTCCTTATTATCCCGGAGAACAATGATAGCAGCGATGAGATACGTTCTATGGCGCAGTACATCGTGGAGAACATGGACCCGGATGTACCCTTGCATCTAAGCAGATTCTTCCCCATGTATAAGTTCAACCATCTAGAGCCCACACCAGTAGAGACCCTGAAACGCGCCAAGAGCATAGCAGAGGAAGAAGGGTTACACTATGTATTCGTGGGGAACGTAAGGGGTGGGGGTGAGGAGGATACTGTTTGTCCGGGCTGCGGTGAGCACGTGGTTGAGAGGACTGGGTATATGATAAGGAAATGGAGACTCACAGAAGATATGCGGTGTATGAACTGCGGTGAATCTATACCTATAACTGGTCAGAGGGAATAAGGTTTTCATCTGTTGGTCTTTCTGTATTTTCCGGCGTAAACTGTTTTATCTATGATTTTGGTCTTCATTGTGTGGGTTAACTTCGTACGTGTAGCGTTTTCCGGCTCCATTTCCAGCATTTTATTAAGTGCATATAGTTCAAAGACATAGAGATGAGTTCCAAACAAGGGACATGGACCCATGTAACCTGTCTTGTTCCTCAAACGTTTCCCTTGAAGAGCCCCGTTTTCCAGTCTCTGCTCATCTGGTACATTTTCAGGTAGTCCCCTTAGATTCGTAGGTATGTTGTAGACTACCCAGTGGTCTATTGTGGTTAACCTGAGCCAATCCGCTGGAATACTCACATCGTACATGAATAAAACCAAGGACTTTATCTCCTCGGGTAGATCCATCCAGATTAATTCGGGTGAGACCTCGTCTCCCTGGCAGGAGTATTTTCTGGGCATATTTCCTCCATCTGGAAACCCGGGTAACTGGAGAATCATATTTGATCAATGTGTTCTATGCTTGTAAGGATATTGGGGGATAAATCTTATCACAGCATGTTATCATTGATAATCATTCTAAACGGTGAAGAGAATGAGTATAGAGAGAAAAGTAGTTTACTGGGAGCGACCAGGTAAAGAACACACTGAAGCAACCCTTAAGCTAGCTTTGAAAGCAGCTAAGGAACGAGATATAGACACGGTGTTAGTTAGTAGCACAACCGGTTATACCGCTGAGATGGCAGTCGGTGTATTCAAAGACAGTGGATTGAATTTAGTTATTGTAACCCACGCTACAGGATATAGTGAGAAAGGCATCCAGAAAATGTCTGACGAGACTAGGGTACATCTAGAGGAGGCAGGGTGTACTGTGGTGACCTGTACAGACGTACTCACGGGTGCGGTTAGCGCTGGAATAGGAAGACAGCGCCCCCAACGAACAGATCCCCAGGAGGGCAGACTACCATGGATCGTACCCCCACCTAATGTCATCGTTGCAAACACTTTACGAATGTTTAGTCAGGGAGTCAAGGTCTGTCCAGAGATATCAATGATGGCGGTGGATTGTAACGCTGTTCCCTCAGGGAAAAAAGTGGTTGCTGTCGCTGGTAGCCACGCTGGTGCGGATACAGCCATGGTTTTAGAGGTAGCTGAATCCAGCCGGATAAGGGATATGAAACTACACGAGATCCTCTGCAAACCCTTCTAATCCTTTATATTTTTCAGATTATTTCACGTATTATGAAGATTGATTACGGGGTCCAGATAGAGCCCCAGTTTGGATATTCTTATGAGTATATCAGAAAAGTAGCAAAGGCGGCTGAGCGACATGGTTTTGAGAGTCTTTGGACCAGCGACCATTTTCTCATCAGACCAGAAGCTGTGGACGTAAACTGTCTGGAATGCTGGACAACCCTCAGTGCCCTTGCCGCCGAGACGGAGACTTTGCGTCTGGGAAACATGGTGGCTAGCCAGAGCTACAGAAACCCCGCGTTACATGCTAACATCGCTTCCAGTCTAGATCATATTTCAGGTGGACGCGTTTATTTCGGTATTGGGGCTGGTTGGAAAGAGGCGGAGTACGAGGCGTATGGTATCCCGTTCCCGAAACCCATGACACGGATCAAGCAACTTGAGGAGGCGGTGAAGATAGCCAAATTGATGTGGAGTGATCCCGTAGCGAAATACGAGGGCGAATATTATAGCGTTAACACGGTCTCTATGCCTAAACCTTTTCAGGATAGCATTTCCGTAGTTATCGGGGGCATGGGGTACCAGTTATTGAAGGTGTCCGCCAGACAGGCTGATATGATAAACTTTGCTTGGAACATCCCACTGGATACTTTTAAGGAGAAACTAGACACCCTTCGCAAGCACTGTGAAACCTATGACAGAAACTATGACAAGATCAGGGTTAGCGCCGGTCTTCACCTCGCCTTGGAGGGTGCAGAGGCACCCGAGCCGGCTCCATATGAGAAATATACCGGAGAACGTGAATGGGAGTACAAAACACCGGAGGATGCAGCGGAGTTCATACGCGGTTACAAGGATCTCGGTGCAACTCATTTCGTTATCGTTTTCCCCTATGGTGCTGAAAAGAGATCCATAGAGGTGTTGATGAACCGGGTAGCAGACCTAGTTTAATCCCTTCCTTTAACACAACCATTATAGTCTACACGGCATCAATCACTGATAATCGGTGACCTGTTTGAAGAGACGAGCCCTTTACAGTATCTTAGGCGTAATCCTTGTAGCCATTATCTCCGGGGGGCTGCTCTGGAGGTTTATGGTGAAGGGGGATAGCCTTGGCCAGCTTGGGCTCATAGGTGTACTGATAGCGGCCATGCTGAGCCACCTCACAGTGGTAGCGAGGGACATGTTCATACCCCTCTTTCTCCCCCTCTCTTCTGTTTACCACCCCGTATTGCTAGGCACCATGGCTGGTACCGGGGCTGCAATAGGTGAAGTGACTACATACTTCCTAGGGTGGGGGGTGGCGGAGGGTCTTGAGGAGACGAACGCCGCGGAGGACAGGATCGCCAGATGGATCAACAAGTATGGTTTATGGACCGTACTCTTAGTTGCTTTAACCCCCTTACCTGATACACCCGTCATCATTCTTGCTGGGTCAAGGAAGTTGCCCTTCAGTAAACTTGCGGTGGTTGAGGTTTTTGGTAAGTCTATATTGTATAGTGTGGGGGCTTTGATGGGTGGACTGGTCTACGGTGGACTGGAGAACACCATTGGAACCTTTTTAGCATCCATTCTCATGGTAGTGGGCTCATTAATCTTCAGTATAGTTGTAACATGGAAGCCTACCCGTGATCTCTTGTTTGGGTGGATGGAGAAACTCATACCACGCATGAGAAAGTAATCGACAAGAGTCGTTAATCTAAACGCTGCTTGTCGAAGTCTATAAATATTGTACTGGTATTCCTCGTGTCAGAAAGTGAATATGATGAAGGCTGGAGTAAAGGGCACGGGAATCTATGTACCACCTAAAGTTCTAACTAATGATGATCTTGTCGAGATGGGTTTGGACACCA
This sequence comes from Candidatus Bathyarchaeota archaeon, assembly GCA_014729945.1. Next base: position 2,178 of record WJJC01000007.1, on the reverse strand, counting down.
GTGATGAGTGGATAAGAACCAAAACTGGTATGCAGCAAAGACACATTGTAGAAGATGACGTATGCACCAGCGACTTGGCGGCGAAAGCGGGAGAAGTTGCTTTGAAAGACGCGGGGGTGGCACCTGAAGACGTAGATATGCTTATTCTCGCCACAAGCAGCCCGGATGTTATACTCAGCTCCACGGCTGCAATAACACAGGCCAAGATAGGGTGCAATGACTCAGGCGCTTTTGACGTAAACAGTGTATGCTGTGGATTCGCGTACGCATTCGATATAGGTTCAAGAATGGTACTGGATCCCCATATGGAAAACGTGTTGGTGATAGGCGCGGAGGTATACAGCAAGATACTCAACTGGGAAGACAGGACCACGTGTATCTATTTTGGTGACGGCGCCGGGGCAACATTACTCCAGAAGACGGATGAAGGCGGCGTACTAGGCTCATATCTAAAAGCAGATGGAAAAGGAGCCAAGGTTATCGAGATCCCGGCAGGGGGCACAAAGATGCCCATCACAAAGGAGATCTTAGGCACCGGGTTAGAGTACTTCCACATGGATGGGAGAGCCGTCTGGAACTTTGCCACAGAGAAATTCCCCGAAGCCATACGCGAGGTGGTTAAACGAAGTGGACTTAAAGTTGATGACGTTGACTGGGTGATTCCCCATCAATCCAACTCCGTGATGATCAAGCAATGCATGGAGAACCTGGGTCTACCCTACGAGAAAGCCTACGTTAACTTAGAGAAATACGCCAACTGCGCAGGAGCCAGTATACCCATGGCTATTCATGAGGCGGCTAAAGATGGTTCTCTAGAGAAAGGTGATATCGTGGCTACTGTTGGTTACGGCGGCGGCTTGAGTTGGGCATCCAACCTCATAGAGTGGTAAATCCACTCTGTTCAATCTTTTAGAACAAGTGATCTAATTGTTAGATATATCATAAGGATGTAGTATAGTATTCGCGGGTAAAATGACTGGACTCTACCGCGAACAATTATACGCCCCCCTCTGGGCGCGAGGAACACTGCTAACAGCATTCACCATGACCGTTGGTCTCTATGTTGTACAATCCCTGACAGGTACTATACTTGGTAGAAACCCTGCCCCCAACGAGGTTCTGCTAATCTTGAGTATCCTGTTTGGTGGTATCTACCTATTTTTCCATAAACTCAGGATAGAGTTGGACCATCATGGAGTACAGCTGAGTTACGGCTTAATGCGTAGAAGTATCCCGTATATGGATATTGAGCGTGTCGAGTTATCCCGAATTGGTATGGTGGATTATGGTGGCATAGGATTAGAGAAGAATAGCCGAGGTGACGATGCATATAGTGTCCGGAAAGGAGAGGCGATTAAACTTGTCACCCGCAACAAAGGTCCAGTCCTATTTACCCCCCAAGAAAACGGGGTAAGAACCGTTTATTCTATTATCAAAGCGAATATTGTGGGTTAATGAAGAAAAGCATGTTGTCTATTCTCGTGTCTTAACTCTAAGTATAAAAAAAGTTCCAATTATGGCTAAGGTTATGACGAGTAACTTTGGATGAAAAGAGTCCAAGGCGAAAACAGTGGTGAATATTACAGCTATCCATGTCATTGTCAGCGCCTTTATCTTACTATTTCTACTCATTCCCTCTTTGTCAGCGTATTCATCCACAATAGGTCCAAGTCTAGGGTGGTTGATGAGCCAATCATGAAACTTGGGGGAGCTCCTATAGAAACACCAAGCAGATAACAATATGAAAGGAGTTGTGGGTAAGATAGGGAGAGGAATACCAATTAATCCAAGAACAAGAGAAACAAAGCCCACAACAAGATAAAGGAGCTTGCTCGGTTTAGACGTTTTCTTTTTACTCATAATAGTTTTCTTCTCCTGTTTTGACCAAGTTTTCAATGAACTTCTCTAAGCTTTCTTTGTCTGACTTGTTCCCCTTCTCTTTGAAAAGATTTGTCAATTTAAAGGTAAAATAAACTTGTCGTATGACTGTGATGAAGGATTGAATAATGAATTTAGGTTTTTACAAAATATTATTTTTTACAATCGTAAAGTAAGATAAGGTAACAGCATAATTTCATTGGTCTATTTTCTTAATCTAAGAATTTTATCCAGTTCCCAGGTATTTATCACGTCTTCTGGCTCCAGCCAGCCCCTTCGTGCAACTGCTACTCCGAGGGG
>WJJC01000066.1 GCA_014729945.1 Candidatus Bathyarchaeota archaeon | reverse complement strand
TTATGACCATAAGGGTTACTGGGAGAGCCATGGATACCCTGATGATGGGCGTATAGCGGATTGTGTGCCATTAGCTGAGAACCCTGAAGTCTTTACAAATAAAGCAATTACATTGATTGCCATAGGGAGTCTTCTAATTGTATACTCAATCTATCTGGCTTCAAAGAAGTAATCAACTGGAAAAATTGAGGGTTGCTGATGTGCAGAGATCCTTATCTTGAACATCTTCCCCGTACCGCTGACGCTTTTGGGTGCTTGTTACCTGTTCTAATTTCTTGAATAAATGTTCTATTCTGTAGTGTTTTAGGTGATAAGTCCTGATTGTGGAGTGAATATGATGAATACGATAGATTTAGTGCTTGAAACTTTGTTGGCTGGTTTATCTGCTGTTATATTGATAATGTTGGCTCAGGTTCTCATTCAGTCTAGAGAATTGGATAATGCTAGTGGGTAGAAGCTGGAACTAGTTCTATCTCAAATAGGTTGGGCCAGAGCTTACCGGTAACAAAGATGCGCTTGGCTTCAGAGTCATAGGCGATTCCATTTAATACATCTATTCCGTCCTGGTGGTCTAATTGATCTACTATACCTTTGAGATCAATCCATGAAACTACTGTACCTGTTTCAGGTTCAATTACGGCGATCCTGTTAGTCTGCCAGATATTAGCGTAAATAAGACCATCAATGTACTCTAATTCATTTATTCGATCTATTTTCTGAGCTCCATCAGTCACCTCAACGGTGTCTGTGATCTCCATGGTCTGGGGGTCAATGATGCTTAACGTTGACGTACCATTACTCATTATGAGATGAGTGTTATTGGAGGTGAGACCCCAACCTTCACCAATTAGAATCCAGTTTCCGATTGGGTTTAGATCGAGATCATAGATCCAACCAACCCCTTTCTTCCAGGTTAACTGGTAAAGAGTCTCATCCAGTATAGCTATGCCTTCACCGAAATAATCAGAGTCCAGATTAATGCTATGGATTATCTCACCGGTTTCCAGTTCAGTTACCCTGAGACTGGATTCACCGTAGAGGCCTGTTCCCTCGTATAATCTGTCTTCGTAATAGACTAATCCTTGTGTGAAGGCATCCGAATCATGTGGATACTTGTTTACAACTCGATAGTTGTAACCGGGTTCTATTTCTGGTTGATCTAATATTTTTCTGGAACCATAGATGGCGAGGAATCCGATGAGTATTATGCTTATCGCTTTTCTACGATCCATTTATACAATCAGGGTGTTCTCCGCTTAATTAAAATGAGCCCTGATGCTTTTTGAATCATGACAAAATTAGCTAGGTGTATGAGGACCAAAATTATAGTGAGGTGGTGATCAAAGATATTCAGTTATCAGTATCCTGCCGATGGATGTAACCCGTTCAATGAGAATATCAAGGTCCATGTAGTTGCTTTTATCCAGGTTTTGAGCGTATAATGTGTATGACCCCTCTACCCTATCTTCCTCTATACTGAGTGTCTCTGTTTTCCATAGTTCGTAGAGTATCATCCTGTTTATCCCCTCCATGTCAAGATCGTTAACCCCCGTGTGCGTGTATCTGAACCATAATTCTCCAGACAGGGGCGGCTTTGTAAGCTCTAGATGTGGTTCTCTTCTGATTATTTTGGCTAGATAAATGGCTGGGTCTAGTTTCTTGAGAAAATCAGCTACTTTGTTCTCTGGTTCACTAGCCATAGCCAATGGTATGACCCTATTTTGATAAGCTATTCGGAGAACTATCTAACAATTAGATTCATTCTAAAAACATGCGAATCCTACAAGGTTAAACATAGTCAACTGTTTAAGAAAATAATAGGAGTTATCGGTTTAGGTCAATAGATTATGTTGGACAATAGTATAACCAGTAACCCTACTATCAAAGAGAAGATTGTCGTAAAGATCTAAACATATATCGTGTCCTTCACGGAGTGAGATAGTAGTGAAAGTAGACCATGTCCATACTGTGATAAGGTGTTAACTAATAGAACTGAGAAGGGAACCAATCCCTTAGAGTAGAGAACAAGGAAAACCATGTGGGGTCCTGATTCGGGTATTATTCCCACTAATGCGGCGAAGATTATCAATGAGGATGTTGGCATATTCGAGATGATTGATGCGAGATCAAATCTCTGTATAAGGAACTCTATGATGGTTAATGTGAGGAATATCCAAGTGAATAATCTGGGTATATGTTGCTTGATTATGTGATTGAAAACATGTTCCTTGAAATACCCAACTAAATTTGTATGTTCCTCTATCTCTAAAGAGATTTTTCTCCTTTCAACCTGGAAACAGTCTATGGCTCTATCCGCCAAGTATCCTCCGATGATGCCTAATGGTATCAGTAATGCGAATATCTTATAGGCTGCCTCGGGTGCCATGGCCAGCATAACGAAAGCCTCATCTCCTGCAGTGGAAAGCATTACAGCTACAAGCCCCCCGAATCCAACTACCCCGTGGAGGTAGAGGGATACTACTAGAAATGCGTCGATTCATCCCGGTATAGAGCCTAGAAGCGATGATAAGACGTACTGGTTAAGGGGTCTTCCTGTTAGTATCTGGTTTATCTTCTCTTTATATCGTATCTCTAGAAAGTCGATTATGGTCATGAAGAAGCCGACGAATAGTATTATTTTCAGGGTTACACGTAGGTTACCTAGAACTATATCCCACAAATCTTAACCATCTCTCTTTGAAGCTGTCTTTTTTGTTTTCACAGGTATTGAAACGAAAGATGTTACTTAAAGTGAATTCGATGTCATTCTTCTAGGCGGCTATATACTGTTTTCAGAAACACTGGTGTGAGAAGCGTGGTTCCGAGGGATACGAAGATTACTAATGCGTACAGATCTGGTGAGATATATCCTCCTTGAAGTCCATCTCTAGCCAGTATTAACCCAATCTCTGCTTGCGGTATCATACTTAAACCAATTATCCCAGGAGGTTCAGGTAGATGAGGTGTCTACTATCAAGGATGTTTTAGAGGGTTTGGGGGTTCCCGTAGATGATGTTGGTACCAATATATTCCTTAATGGAGAGTATTCCTCAATAGATAGGTCTATTGAGGAAGATATCGGGCTGGGGGTCTTCCCGGATGATATGAATCTACTCTATAAGTGGCATTTCAGGAAACATGAGAAATGAAGATAACTGTGAAGACGTATGCGAGTCTCCGCGAGTATACTGATGGGGAAGGCACGGTTAGCATGGAGCTAGATGATGAGGCCTGTGTAGGGGACGTTCTTCGAAAACTGGGTATTCCACGGGATGAGGTGAAGATACTGATGTTGAATGGTAGGAGAGTTAAACTTGGTGCTCAGATGGGTGATGGTGACCGTTTAGCTGTTTTCCCGCCTATCGCAGGAGGTTAATATAGGTAAAGCTTATTCTTGTGACCAACTACTATACCGAGATGTTGAGTCGGTATATCTCGAGGAGTAGTTAAAGATACCTGAACCAGTTACAAGGACGTTTAGAATAGAGAAAGAATTTGATGAGGCTCTTCGTGAGGATGCGGATGAGCTTGGGACCAGTGTAAATAGCTTGGCGAATCAGATATTCAGGAAATACACTATATCTGATCGTTACTTGGAGGAGGGGCAGGCTCTAATTCTCTCTCCTAGAGTATTGGATGCCTTTTTAGATCATCTGGAGGAGGAACGGATCTTTGAGGTAGGTAAAGAGACTGGTTCCCTGACTCCTCGTGACCAGTTGCTCATGAGAGGTAAACCCTCTGAATATGATACCTGTATCTGGTTTCTAACTGAGATATTGGATGAATGTTATGACTGGTTTGACTGTGAAATACACGATGAAGAAAGCCATGACTTGATATTCTTGAGGCATTTATATAATGAAAAATGGAGTGTTTTTCTAGCGGGTTATCTTGAATCCATGTTCCAGGAGTTACTGGAACTGGAAGTTGATATAGAGTATACGGCCCGGTCTCTGAATTTCAGGTTAAATAAATAAGCTTATTTTTTACCCAGATGATGTCGGTTTTTTTGCCTATATACTTGGTTCCCTCGTACAGGTAGGCAATTATCTTGTGCATCCCGGACTCCTGTGGTGTAACCTCAACGGATCTTCTCGTCACCTCACCGGGTTCCATAGAGTCTATATCTGCACTACCGATCTTTTTATGGCTTGAAGGTGCATCCATCCAGAATGTTAGGTTCAAGTTTTCTCCGCCTACAATGCCCTCCACCATCGCCTCCGTTTCAATCGTGTCCTCCAGCATTACGTGGGGATGCGTCATAGCGAATACGTTTCTTAGCCGTGCAGAAGTTACTCCTACATCGATTTCGATTGTTGGTGAGTCCCAGAAAAAGTCTTCTTCTGCTCGTACGCCATCTATGGTTACAAATAGTTCTGTTGATATGGTTGCATCTACCTGAAAAGGTATGGTTTTTTTCTCACCTGGCAGTATATTTGATATGTATTTTCCTGTTCCAAGCACTGATACGAAGTATGGGTCTATACTGTGTAGTTTAATGTCGATGTTTGTTATTGTATCGTTACTCAGATTTTTTAGGTGAACTGTCACCCAGTGGGTTCCAGTCATTATCTTGTCTGGTGTAATGTCAAACTCAATGGGTAGTTTTGTCTTCATGTTTAGAGAAACTGGACACTTTATTTAAATCTTGAAAGATTACTATCTTGGGGTAAGGTATTTAAAACGTCTATTCAGACTAGAACCGGTTGCGTTGGCTGAAGATAAGGACAAAGGCGATGATGGGATACTTCACACCGTAGAGGATATGGTGGATCAGATTCTTCCAGCCGAGCCTGGGTACGAGGCTATTAAGGAGGAAGTGTGGATGGATCTCGCTGATATTTATTACAAGTATGAGTCAGATAGTGACCAGAAGAGGGCTTTCAGGGAGGTTATGTATGAGATCTCTGATAAGATCCAGGTGGGTAAATGGGATACTGTGTATCACAAGCTCTACAGGATAGAGCAGGAAGAAAAGGAGATTTAACCGGTTTTTATTTTATCGCTCCAAAGCGTATAATATGGCTGGTGATGAGCTTCGGGAATTGATTGCGAGTAGTATTCATCTCGCCGATGGGGTTGTGAATGATCATTTTGGCCGGGTGGAGGATATACGAAATAGGTTTGAGGACCGGGAAGAAGTGGAGTACACGATGGAGATGAAGATCCGTTCATATGAGACCGTACTGAAAGAGCTTATGAGATGGAAACTGGGAAAAATGGGTGAATGATAAACTAGATACTTGTAAACGTATTTTATTATCTTCGGGAGGGGAAGAACTCTAGGTTGGATGAGAGTTATGTTGTGTGCTGTGAGTGAATTTTGTTTTTTACATGGGTTCTGAAGGAAATCGATATGAATAAATAAACATCTCGATTAACTGTACACGATTCTTATGTCAGGATTCGATAACAAGAGAAATATCGCAATAATTACAGTAATCCTAGTAATAGTAATAGCAGGTGGACTATACTGGAACTTTAACAAGCCAGTAGAGCGAGAGCAGTTAATTGTCTCTACAACCACTAGCCTCTACGAGACCGGTGTACTGGATGTTTTAAAAACCGAGTTTGAGGCAGATCACCCAGAATATAATGTTAGTTTTATCTCACAGGGCACCGGTCTTGCGATACAGACCGCGAAAAATGGTGACGCGGATATGATACTAGTGCATAGTCCAAGTCAGGAGCTAGAATTCATGGAGTCAGGGTACGGTGTAAACAGAAAGATATTCGCATATAACTACTTCATTATAGTTGGACCGGAATCGGATCCAGCTGGAATAGATGGGATGGATCCGTTGGACGCTTTAAATACGGTGGCCGAGGCAGGGGCCGCTGGAGAGGCTCAATGGGTATCGAGAGGAGATAACTCAGGAACCCACAGTAAGGAGAAGAGTCTATGGGCTGCAACGGGACTGGACTTGGATGAGTTAAAAACCCAGAGCTTTGGTGAGTCTGCTGATCCCTGGTATATTGAGGCTGGTGCTGGTATGACGGCTACTCTTCAGCTTGCTAATCAGAAGGATGCATATACTTTGACTGATGTCGCTACTTATCTCAAGAACTATGCTAATGAAAACATTGAGCTGGTTAAGGTGGTTGACAGTGGTAAGGATACTTTGAACGTCTATAGCGCCATCGTATGTGACCCGGAGGAGAACCCGAGAGGTATGTTTAATGCCTCAATGGGGTTTGTACATTTCCTCATAAGCGACGAGGTCCAATCCATGCTGGAGACATATGGAGAAGAGGAGTTCGGGTCAACCTTGTTTAACCCATGGGTGCCAGAGTTGGAGACCCCAGATGCCCAGATAGTTAACTGGGTGAAGGAATTCGCTTATTTCGATGGTTATGAGTGTCCACCAGAGTACAGGTGTCAGGCTGGGGACCTATATCAATAACTATAACCTTAACACTTTTTGATCACTATGGGCTGGGCGACGATATTAGAAGGTCTTGGTGAAGCATTCAGGTTAATTATCCGTCTCGATAAAACAGTGTTGGAGATCACATTAAGGTCTCTTCATACCTCAATCCTAGCCACGTTATTATCCACGATTATCGCTCTTCCCATCAGCGTAGTTTTGACAATGAAAGATGTACCGGGGTCAAAACACATCAAATTTTTCTTCAGGGCAATGGTGGGTATTCCCACTGTGACCCTTGGATTATTTCTGTATAGTTTGTTCAGTAAGAGTGGGCCATTTGGGTCTTTGAATCTATTGTACACTGTTAAGGGTATAGCTGTTGGGCAAGCAGTGTTGATCCTTCCTGTTTTGGTTACCTTCATAGTCAGCGCAATCGAGAGCAAGGACGAGGAAATACGAGAGCTTGCGAGAACTCTGGGTGCTACAGAGTTTGAGGCAAGCATAGCCGTGGTCAGGGAAGCTTATAGTGGTGTTAGTCTAGCGATTGTATCTGGGTTCAACAGGGCTTTCGCGGAGCTAGGTATAGCTACTATGCTTGGTGCTAATATTAAGGGAGTTACCCGGGTTTTGACCACTGCTATCGCTTTGGAGACTGCTAAGGGGGAGCTTGGGTTGAGCTTTGCATTGAGTTTTATTCTCTTATTTGTGGTTCTCTCGCTTAACTATCTGATTAGTAGGGCTCAGGGGGGTTTCGAGTATTGATGTACCAGTTAAAAGATGTCTTGAAGAGCTATGGGAGTGTATCTGCGCTTAATGGTATTAACCTGAGTATTGGGGATGAGTTTCTTGGTATAATCGGGCATAGCGGTGTCGGTAAGACCACTTTGTTGAAGATACTAGCTGGGTTGGAGGCTCCAACAGGTGGAGTGTTATATTTCAATGATAAACCAATTACTCAGTCGAACAGGGTGAAGCTGCGAAAATCAGTTACTATGATCTTCCAGACCCCGGTGTTTCTTAGAGGTGATGTTTATACAAATATCGCTTATGGGTTGAGGCTCAGAGGAAAAAGTGAATCAGAGATAGAGGAAAAAGTTGAATCCGTGCTGAATACCGTTAGGCTCTCTGGTCTGAGCAGTAGGGATACCCGTGAGTTATCAGGTGGTGAGCAGCAGCGTGTGGCCTTGGCGCGTTCGCTTGTACTGGACCCGGAGGTTATGTTGCTGGATGAGCCTACATCTAATCTTGACCCTGGGAATGTTAGTATTATAAATGATATTCTCCTGGAGGAGTCAGAGAAACGTGTAATGATAATCGCTACTCATGACTTGGCTCAGGTATCAAAGATCACGGATAGAGTGGTCTTTATGGAGAACGGGGTAATCAGTGAGGATGGGGCACCGGAGGTTCTTGAGGCGCTTACTAGGTATACTGAGAATATCTTTACTGGTTTTAGCGAGCATATTGACGGGGTAAGCACCATAGACATTGGTGAGATTGAAATCAAGTTCACAAAGCCAGCTGAGGGAAGGGTTTCTCTGCATGTGCGTCCACAGGATATATTTCTCAGTAATGACTGGGTTGAGACCAGTGCCCGTAACCAGTTCCGTGGGTCTATTGTGGGTGTTGAGGGGAAGAATGGGGTGGTATTGGTGAGTGTTGATGTTGGGGTTGTTTTCAGGGTTCAGATTACTAGAAAGAGCTTCGATGAGATGGGGTTAGAGCTGGGCAAGGTGGTTAATATTTCTTTTAAGGCCTCCTCTGTTCTTCTTCTCTAATGTTTTTGGTTTATATTATGTATCGTGTTTATTTACCTATGTTAGATGTTGTAATGCTTGATTTATCCCGTTACCTGACTCAGGGTAACTTGGTTAAGATCGCCTCGACTGTCGTCATAATAATTGTTGCTTTAATTGTTGAGCGGGTTCTTAAGAACGCTATATCGCGTTATGTTTCCAGATCCGGTATTAGTGCTCATATTGAGAATGTTTTAGACTTGGTGGTTCGCCTGGTGGTGGCTTTGATTGCTATAGTTTCTGTTTTGCAAGTTTATGGACTGGGTTTGGATTGGCTTATTGGTTTGTCGGCTGTTGCTGGGGCTGCTATAGGGTTTGCGTCGACTCAGACGCTGGGTAATTTTCTGGCTGGTTTCTATATTCTTGCCTCGCAGCCTTTTGCGATACAGGATTATGTTAAGATAGGTGATGTGGAGGGTGAGGTGTTGAATATATCTATCAACTATACGGAGGTTTATGATCCCAAGTATAACCGAGTTGAGATACCTAATAAGCAGGTGTTAGATAGCACTATAACCAACTATATCTTGGATGATTCGCTAATTGATTATAGTTTTCAGGTGGATTTCCCCCACAGGGATGATGTTGATAACGATGAGATTATCGAAAATGTGGTAAAGCCCAGTTTATCCGAGTTCTATGAGGAGTATGAGGAGTATTTGCCCCGGGAGCCTGAGTATGGTATGTCTGGGATGGGGTTCAGGGAGAGAGGTTATCTGATACGGGTGTTCTTCAGGAAGGGGTATTCTAAGGATCTTTATGATTATCAGCCCGTATTGCTGGAGAAACTGGTCTATAAATGGGATCAGTTGGTGAAGGACAAAACAGGTTAACCTATATTTGATATGTGACTTTCATGTGTTTTACTTTATTTATGCTTCAATGACATATAGCGGATATTCTTGGTACTAAAAAATTTATGAAAAGTGTTTTCTAGTCCTGTGTTTTTCCTTTGAGTTTGTTCCAGGCGGTTTCAGCTATCTCCAGTGGGGGCATGGTATCGTCTGGCATGTGAGCTGTGTATTCTCTGCCTGCTAGGCGTTCCTCGTGTTCTTTCTTGGCCTTCTCTAAGAGTTCCGGGTCTGTGAATAGGTCTAGGGCGCTGGCGGTCATGGTCTTGGCGGCATATATGAGGCTCTTTTGGCCGACGCTCATGCCGCTTACGGCTGTGAATCTCCAGTCGTGGCCGGGGGAACCTAGTACGTTGCAGCTGGTTCGGAACTCCATGGTTGGGCAGATCCATGAGACATCACTGACGTCTGTGCTGCCCTTGCTGACTTGGCCATCATCCCAGGCATCCAGTACCTCGGATACTAGGTTTATGTTCCGGTACTTCTCGGGGTCTGGGACCTTTGATTTGCGGAGGCTGTTCATCTTTTCCTCTGTGTCGATGGTCTCGGCTATCTCTGCGGCGAACTCCAGTTCTTCCTCGGTCCACCCGGGGTGTCCTATTTCACGCATGTTGGCTGTGACTAGTTCGCTGAGGGTCTTGTTTGGGATCTTGTTGTAGACGGCGGAGAGGAGATCGATTTTTAGCTCTGTCTCGGTCATCATGGCTGCGCCTTCTGCGATCTTGTTGATTCGTTCGTAGATTTGCTGGACCTGTGATCGTTCAGGTGCTCTGATGTAGTACCATGAGCGGGCGTAGTCGGGTACGACGTTGGGTTGTCCTCCGCCTTCCTCGACTATGTAGTGGATTCGGGCTTCCTGTACCACGTGTTCACGTAGATAGTTGACTCCGATGTTCATCAACTCGATGGCATCTAGTGCGCTTCTGCCCTGCTCGGGGCTCCCCGCTGCGTGGGCTGTCTTGCCGTGGTATTCGTATTTGACACTGTTCATGGCGTTGCTTGATGATAATCCTGCTACGTTGAAGCCGCTTGGGTGGTGACTCAGGCAGGCGTCCACGTCATCGAACAGGCCGGCTCTCACCATGTAGACCTTGCCGTCGTAGTTTTCCTCGGCTGGGCAACCGTAGACCTTGATGGTGCCCGGTAGTTTCTCCTCTTCCATTACTTGTTTGGTGGCGATTGCTGCCATGAAGCCACTGGTGCCGTGGACGTTATGTCCGCAGCCGTGTCCGGGTCCGTCTTCTATCAGCCATTCCTTGTGGGGTACTGGTTTGTTGCTGATGCCGGGCAGGGCATCGTATTCACCCATGAACCCGATTACTGGCTCCCCTTTGCCCCATGTGGCTACGAAGGCTGTGGGCATCCCGGCTACCCCGTGCTCCACCTCAAAACCGTGCTTTCTCAGAGTGTTCACGTGTAGCTGAGCGGATTTATGTTCTACCAGGCCTAGCTCCGCGTACTCCCACACCTTATCGCTTACCTCGATGAACTCTTCACGGTTTTCATCGATCCATTTACAGGCTTTTTTCTTCATGATTACATGGTATCTTACTTAGTTGTTAAAATTATGGCTGGAACCAGCTCTTTTTAGAGAACTTGGATTTATTGAGTCTATTTTTACCTGTGGGGGACGTTATTTTTTCTCTGGGTTGCATGTCTTGCATGGCTGCCAGATACTATCTTGCTTCGAGTTCTTCTTGAAGTACTCTTTTGCTTCCTCAACGGATTCGAAGCTTATCCATGCCCCTTTCTTCTTCATCTCGTTGACTCCTTTGAACCGTGTCTCAACGGGGTTACAGAACCTGCATGAATCCACGTGAAGCTTCCAGAGCCCCGTAGAAATATCCCTGTTTAACCAAAACATATCTAATATTATAGGTGTCCACTATTAAAAACAAGTGAAAAAAGTCTCTCATATCCGTCTCCGTCTTTTTAGTCACTTGATGCTCAGAGCATCTGTTTACCTATTTTCACTCATTCCACACAGGTAGTTTGAAGGTGAAGGTTGATCCCTCTCCTTGTCCCTCCGAATCGGCCCATATCTCTCCTCCGTGGAGCTCAATAATACCTTTACAGATGCTCAGGCCGAGACCCACGCTCTGACCTGATACAATAGGTCTGTCAATATCCGGGAAAGGCTTGAATATTTTATCCATGTCCTCGGGGCTAAGTCCATAACCCGTATCAGTAACAGATACCTTGGCTTCTTCTCCCGTTGTTTTAACGGTTACCTGGATCAGGCAACCCTCCGGGCTATATTTTGACGCATTGTCTAGGAGATTAACTAATACCTGTGAGAGGCGTAACGGGTCTCCCCTGACTATGGTATCTCCCGGTGGTGTCTCTACTTTTACTTCTTGACGCTTGGAGTCGAGTTTATGTTTTACTTCTTCGATGGCTCTGTTTACCAGTTCATTCAAGTTCAGCGGCGTATGTACGATCTCTAATTGTCCGTCCTCAAGGCGCTGCTGATCAAGCAGATCCGTGGTTAAAGCCTCTAATCGTTCCGTGTTTCTGGCAGCTATCTCCAGATATTTCTTTGCCTTATCTGGGTCGTTTTCAGTTCTGGCTAATTCTAGGTAGCCTTTCATGCTGGTTAATGGTGTTCTGAGTTCATGGGTGGCTGTACGCATAAACTGAGACTTTATTTGCTCCATCTTCTTAGCCTGTTCTGCCCTCTCGTGCTCCATTACGGCTTTTCGCTCTGCCTCTAGGAGGGCGTCTCTACGTTTCAGTCTCTCAAGGTTAGAGGCAATATGAGCAACTAGGACCTCTGCAAGAGATATGTGGCTCTTGTTGAAGAAACCGGTTTCACTGCTTTCCATGTTAAGGACCCCCTCTATTTCTCCCTCTACGGATATTGGCACTGATAGTTCGCTCCGGGTTTCTACGGTACCTTTTACATAGTCTGGATCCTGTTTTGTGTCGTTAACGAGGATTGGTTTCTTCTCGTTTACGGCTCTCACGGTGATACCTTTACCGTCCAGTGGAAGTCTGTAATCGATGGCTAGATCGCTTATGTTTTTAAAGAGTACCAGCTCATCTCCATCTACCCTTAGAAACCCTGAGTAGGGTGCCTCGATTATCTCCTCTACCAGTATCAAACTTAGCTCTGCCAGTTCTTCTTGGGACTGGGCTGAGTTCATGGACGCCATGGCCCTGCTTAGGGCTTCAAGGCGTTGCTCGTATATTTGCTGGTCTTCTAAGGATTTGATGTTTCGAAGTGCTGATGATATATGTTCTGCGAATAGCTCCATTAATATCTGGTCTCTTTGGTCGTAGGCTTTGATTTCCGTGCTCTCGATGTTGATGACGCCGATAACCGTTTCCCCGTCTTTAATGGGTACAGCGAGTTCGGAGTAGGAGTAATCTGGGCCGGCTTCGTTGTATATTAAATAGTCTTTGTCTTTTCTCGTGTCTTCTATGAGCTGGGATTCTCCGGTGTTTACTGCTCTAGCGATGATGCTTGGTTCTTTGAGTGATATGGATCTAGCTCTTAGCTCGGGGTCTGCTATTGATATGGGGTGGAGATATTCACCTTCTACGAGTCCTATTCCTGCTCTGTTAAAGCCCATAACATCTACTATGAATTCAATGGATGTGTCCGCGATTTCTTGGATAGAATCCATTCTCGCTACTTGGGAAGCATATTGGTGCAGTGTTTCCAGTAGTGCCTCGTAGCGCTTTCTCGCCTCTAATCCTTTAATGTTCTCTATCGTGGAGGCGACGTGTTGGGCGAGCAGTTCAACGAGTCTCACATCGTTCTCGTCGAAGTCATCAACCCGGCTGCTCTCAACGTTAAGCACGTACCTTACCTTATCTTCAATGAATACGGGTACCGCGAGCTCCGATAACATGGTGGGGGGTCCATTATTCAGGGTGACGAAATCGGGGTCAAGTCGGCTGTCTTTTACTAGCTGTGTGGTCTTTGAGTTAGCTGCCTTCACAGTTATCCCCGACCCGTCTAAGGGTAAGCTTTCATCCATGAGCGCCCCGCTACTGGTGTACACATATCTTAGCTCATGGTCTTCTACACGCATGATGCCTGCCCACGTGTAGTCGAGTTCATTTACAAGTATGTCCATTGCAATGGAGTAAACCTCTTCACTGGATTCAGCGTGGGTTAGATGTGTTGAACTGCTGTGGAGTGCAATGAGTCTATCACGGTAGCTCTGTGCTTGTAGCGCCGCGGAGACATGGTCTCCTAGTATGGATACTAGTTCAAGGGTTTGTTCTGTAAACGCGTTCCTCTCTGGTTCCTCGATGTTAATCACTGCTATGGGTTCATCACGTAGTTTAATCGGGTGTGCATACTCGGATAAAGAGGGCGATTCATTCTTCCCTATGCCTTCCAGGCAGTCAGGGTCTTTGGTTGTGTCTGGTATATGTTGTGGTTGTCCTGTCTTGAAGGCTCGGACTACTATGCTTGGCTTATCTAGTGGTATTTGATGTATGCTGATTGATGGTTTAGCTGCTTGTATTACTAGTTTATCCTCTTTGATAGTCTGGAAGCTGACTCTCTTACATGCCAGAGTATCAACTATTGCCTCCACCACGATTTCAGCTATCTCCTGTACGCTCTGTGCACGTGAAAGCTTATCGGAGAGCTGGTGAAGCTCTTGCAGTTTTTTATCATATGTTACCTGGTCTGTTATGTCTCTTGTAACTATGCCGAGAAGGTCCCCTGTCTTAAACGCCTTTATATCGAAGTACTGGTCTCCGCCACTTGCGGGGATAACTTCGTTAAACTCGGTGGGTTCCCCGGTTTCAAGTACTTTCTTGTATATGTCCAGTCTACCGGTTTGTTCAAGGTTGGGTAGTATGTCTGTGCAGTGTCTGCCTATTGCTTGTTCTCTGGTTAAGCCGGCTTGATTTAACCATACTTTGTTTGCTTCTATTAGACGTAGTTTTTCGTCGAGTAATGCGAAGCCATCTGTTGCGGATTCCATGAAGCCTGTTAGTCTTTCATTGATTTCCTGAATCTCTTCCTCTAGCTGTATTTGTTCACTAATATCTCGTGCAATAGTGACGGATGCTGGGGTGTTGTTCCAGATTATACGTGAGGCGTGTAACTCGGCTTTCAGTGCTTTTCCGTCTTTTCCTAGTAGTTTTGCCCTGTATTGGCTTGGTGGGTTACCGCCTGCTCGTCTCTGCTGAGCGTATTTTGTGGTTATTTCATGTGAGTCAGGGTGAATGAAGTCAAGTGCTGGTCTTCCGAGTATCTCTTCCTCTTTCTGGTATCCAAGGTATTTGACTCCAGATGGGTTGATGTATAGGACACCCGACTCGTTTGTTATGAATATTAGATCGGGGCTTCGCTCCACTATTGCCTTGTACTTTGGCTCCGGATACTCGGACATATTTTTAAACTAGTCTGTCAGGGTTTAACTTTTCTTATGTTTGCTGAAATATTTGAAAACCACGAGAAAAAATCGATATTTAAATTATTTTCCATTAACTATTTTCTTGCTTTTTCCTTCAATTCTTTATAATAGGTAATGAACCCATATTTGTTCATGTTTGCGGTTATTACGTGTAAGCGTCTGCTGTTCAGGTTCGTAAATTGTATATTCTAATGTGTTTGGTAAAATGAATTGTCAACTCTTTTTTTATTAAATTCAATGTGTGTGAGCTAAGAACAAGGCTTAAACTCATAAGAAACTTTGACTCAATACGATGAGCAGTAATAAGATGACTCCTGAGGATCTGGAAAGCCTATTCGTGGAATCCTATACCACGGTTTTCTGTAGCCACAACAAGGATGGTACAATTCATGCAGCCCCTATATGGTATAACTACAAGGATGGTGTGTTCTATTTTGTGTCTATAAAAAAATCCGTACGAGGAAATAATGTTAAAAGAAACAAGAATGTCTCTCTCTCATTTCTTATGCAGGGAACAAAGGCCGTTGATGGTGATATACCGTCTAAATGTGCATTGGTTTATGGTCTCGCGGATATTGGATTCGAGCCAGATATGGGGTATGATGATTATCTTAGATGGGTGTGGGGAAAGTATTCATCTGCGGGTTCAAATACAAACCAGAAGTTTGACCATGATACATTTGAGACACTAAAGGTTGTGCCGACAAAAATAGTGGACTTTTATCCCTAGTACTCACAACCATCATAATTGTTGGATAACCTTTCTCATTCACTATGTCAAACTCCAGTATAATATAACTACAAACCTTGGAGCCCATTTCCTAGATTGATTCTTCGCCTCTAGGTGCTTGAGTTGCATGTCTATTTATTAACCGAGTACCGGTATTAGCTTGTATGTCAGATCTTGTAGTTTTTTTCAGTAGAGACGGGCATACAGAGAAGGTGGCTGAAGCTTTAGCTGAGAAAATTGACGCAGATATCGAGTCGATTAAAGAGTCAGGTTCTAGAGAAGGGGTAATCGGATGGGTTCGATCAGGTTATGAGAGTGCGAGAGGGAAGAGTCCTCCGATAAGAGACTTGGACGTGGATCCAGGTGAATATGATTTGGTTGTGGTGGGTACACCGGTGTGGGCTGGAAATTTGGCAAGTCCAGTGAGAAGCTTTTTGGATGAGTATGGATCAGAGATCAAAAAGGTTGGTTTCTTCTGCACGATGGGTGGTGATGATCCTGCGGGAACCTTTGAAGAGATGCAGGAACTCTGTGGTAAACCCCCTGTTGCTGTCGCCGGTTACAAGTCAAATAATGTTGATAATGATAGTTATCTGGATAATCTGGATGTTTTTATCGAGAAATTAGTAAAAGGTTAGCGTGTGGGTGTCTGGTTAACTTTTTGTATTGGTTATTGGGGGCTTGAATCCCTAAACTAGTTTCTAATATATGATAGTGATGTAATTAAGACATGTTGGCTCGGGGCAATAATTATGACTAAATTAACGTTTTATGGTGGGGTCGGGGAGATTGGTGGAAACAAGATTCTGTTGGAGGATCAGGATACCAGGTTTTTACTGGATTTTGGTATGAGTTTCAGTCAGAACGGGATGTATTTCAGTGAGTTTCATCAGCCGCGTAAATGTAATGGATTAGGTGATTTCTATACTACCGGGTTATTGCCTCGGTTGGAGGGTGTTTATCGGTTGGATTATCTTGAGTACGATGGGTATGGCATTGAGGAACGAGCTGTGGATGGCTTGTTGTTGAGTCATGCTCACGCGGATCACGCTCAGTATATCCATTTTCTACGCTGTGATATTCCCCTCTATATGACGCCTGAGTCTCTGGCGATCTTGAAGACGTTGGAGGATACTGGTTCGGGTTCCTTTAACGATTTGACTAGTCGTAAACGTACTTTCTGTACGCGTCCCAAGAAACGCGGTGACGGGTTTACCCGGGTGAAGGGGAGTGCTGCCTCTGATCCCCGTGAGATTAACCTGGTTGAATCCGGTGAACGATTCAAAGTTGGGGATATTGAGGTTACAGCGTTTACTGTTGATCACAGTCTACCCGGTGCAGCCTCTTATTTGATACACACCAGTGAGGGTAATGTACTGTATACTGGGGATCTCCGTTTCCATGGGTATCGTGGGGATGATACCCGGCGGATGGTTGGAGCGGTTGCTGACATGGGTGTTGACTTGATGATCTCTGAGGGCACCCGTATTGATAGTGACGAGGGTGACACAGAGGAATATGTGCGTAGAGAGTCACGGAAGGTGGTTGAGGATACGGATGGCTTGGTGGCGGTTAATTTCCCGCAGCGAGACGCGGATCGGTTGAAGACCTTCCAGCAGGTTGCCCGTGATTCGGGTCGTAAACTTGTTCTCGGGTTTAAACACGCATACATGCTGGAACAGTTGAGCCAGATCGGTGATTACCCGGGGCTGGATGACCCTGACCTGTGTTTCTTTGCTGATCGTAAGAGCTGGGGCCTCATAGGCCGCGAGGATTACCCGGAGAATATCATTGAACAGGATTACCGTACATGGGAACGTGAATACCTCTACATGGATAATACTGTTAATTACCGTGACGTGAAGGAGAACCAAGGAGACTATCTCTTCTACTGTAACTTTTACCAGTTAAACGAGTTAATAGACATCAACCCGGTTCCGGGCAGCCGATTCATACGCAGCCTCTGTGAGCCGTTTAACGAGGAGATGGAGATAGACGAGAAACGCGTAACGAACTGGATGGAATTATATGGGTTCGGGGAACCAGTGCAGCTACACGCCTCAGGACACGCACCGGGAAACCAGCTAGCCGAGATGATCGAGACAATAAACCCCGAAACACTGATACCCGTACACACAGAAAACCCACAATGGTTCAAAAACAAACACCCAAACACAAAAATCGTACAACGAGAACAAACAATAACACTATAACAATACTCACTAGGTTTTGATCCTCTGTAGACACAAATTTTTATAATTTTAATTCGGCTTGCTGGGTTTTATTTGTTGATATTTTTTCAGTTGTTTTTCATGTTGTTTGATGTTTGGGGTGTAGTTTGCTAGTTTTGCTTTGAAACCGTTTTGGTGGTTCATGTAGTCAAGGTGTACTAGTTCATGGATGATCACGTAGTATGCTAGTTCTTTGGGTAGTGCTGCTAGTTGCCAGTTGTAGATTATTACACCTTTATTATGTGTATATCCCCATCTGGTGGTATCTGTTACGCTTATTCTGGTTGGCTCTCTCAGCCCGGGATATTCTGCTTGAACCTGTTTAATGAGTTCCAGTGTTTTTTGGCTCATCCATTTCTCTAAAACCTTCAATACTGGTCGTTCATGGTGATGATGGACTTTTATGAGGTTATCTTTTATCACTATCTTTTCATCGTCAAACGAATCAACGGTATGAGGCTCTAACTGTAATAAGATACCATAACAGACATGAGGATCCATTCAGAGAGTATGATCACATTAATTGGGAGATAAGAGACAGCTTCAAGGAAGGAGTAAAAAACGAATACTCTGGCAAAATAATTAATGCTTTCGAAAAAACTAGTATAGAGCTAGCAGAGGAAACTAATGAAATTCGTATACTTTTAGACGATTATCTAATACGTGGAGGATACCCCGAAGTAGTAACAATAAACGATTACTATAAAACAACACAGACACTACGAGACTATCTTTCTTTAACAATCTATAAAGACATAGTCAAGACTTTTAGAATTCGTGACCCTAAAACATTTGAATCTCTCTTCTCTATCTTAGCCAGTGAATGCTGTAACAAACATAACTATACTAACCTTTCTAATGCCCTTGGTGTCAAACGATCTACGGTTAAAGATTATCTATTCTACTTAACCCAAAGTTATCTCATATTTGAGTCAAAGTTTTATACTAAGAATATCCGCAAACAATCAAGAAATGATAAAAAAATATTCGTAAACGATAACGGGCTAAGAAACACGGTTCTAGGATTAATTGACCCAAATACACTAATGGATAGTATCCAGATCGGAAAACTAGTGGAAAACACCGTGGCTGACCACTGTAAAAGATTAAAATTCTCAATTGGACAAGGAATAGGCTCCGAATCTTTTACTGGAATAACAGAAGAGGCGAAGTCGACATCGTACTAGATTTTATGGGTAAACCAGTTCCAATAGAAGTAAAATACCGGAACACAATACGAAACAGTGACCTTGCAGGTTTACATGCCTTCAAAGAAGAACACAACTCAAAAATCAACATAGTAATCACAAAAAAACAGTTAAATCTAGATGAAGAAATTCTTCAAATTCCTCTATGGTTGTTCCTGTTTTTATGCTAGTTAATATTACGAAACATTTTGATGAATATCCTTTTAATATTAATATAATTTAACCTGATTCAAATATGCGTTATATAATAGTTTTAGAACTTCAAGATTATCTCCTTCAATAAACAAGTTTTTATTCTCATCAAAGTTCACTGATTCCTTTTTATCAGGAGACAATGTAGCCCTTGTAGGGTTTGAAGGATTTTTAATGAATCCTTTTTACCCGCCCAAGTAAAAGAATACCGCTCAGATGAATCATCTATAGCTTCCCCAAGAGTTTCCTTCAAATTGGTGCAGTCTATTCCACCATTAGCTCTATTGGATGACCTATAGCTCCATAACCGGGCTACCCTGCACCGTCGCACCAGTAGGCTTCACAGACACCGGGCTACCTGTAGGCATCCAGACACTCGGCCCCTACCTGGAAGACGACACCACCATCCACTTCGCTGAACTCCTAGAAAAAGTAACACGGGGATACACTGAGCCCCCCGGTTACCGGATCTAATCTAACTTTTTCTTATCTTCACCAACAGCTCTTCCAGCAGCATTATCGCTGCCTCCTTATCCAGAGGCTCATTATTATTACCACACTTGGATGAATAGATACAGGAAGGACAACCATCCCTGCATTGGCAATCCTGAATAAGATTCAACGTGGTCTCCAGTAACTCTGGTAACAACTCGTAGAGCTTCTCAGATAACCCCACACCCCCCTTATACCCATCATAAACGAATACCGACGGCATCCTGGTGTCCCCATGCTTAACCGTTGACACACCGCCCAGATCATTCGGGTCACACATAGCGTGCAGCGGCGAGACCGCGATAATCGCATGCTCCACCGCGTGCAGACCACCAGCAAAATTCAGATTCTTGCCCCTGACACGAGAAGCAATGTACTCAGGTATGGTGAACCAGAACCCCGTGGAGGGAAAATTCAGCGGAGGCAGATCCAGTACCCGTTGATCGATCTTCTTCTCATACTGCATCACCCGGTACTCGTTAAAATACTCCGTGACATTCACCTCACCGTACCCCGACTGGACCCCAAGATCATTCTGGCTTAACGGTTTCCTGATTGAGATATCTATAGTCTTCAAAGCCTCAGTGTAAAGATTAGTCTCCCCCTCCACCACATGTGCAACCAGGTTATCCAAATCAAGCTCCTTCACCCTGTAAGGTTCTCCACGGTGAAGCAGGATAGCGCCCTCATGAACCTCCCTGTACGCCTTGGTGAGGTCCATGGTCTCCAAAACCTGGTTATAGTACATGACCTTCACTGTCTCATCGGAGATATTATTCAGCTTCACACGGGTAGTAGGTCTCTCCGGCCCCGAGTACCTCCAACCCTCCCCCCTCTTCTCCAGATAACCCTCTATGCTTAACTCGTTAACCGCGTCAACCAGCCCCTTGGTGAAGTATACCCGGTCCTCTATACTCAGTGGCATCTCCTTGGATGCACACATAATATGCCCCGTGGTGATATACGGGTTATCTAGGTTAATCACAGCATTCTCCGGGTTTCTCTCAAAAAAGTTCACAGGGTGCTTCATAAAATACTGATCCAAGGGATTCTGAAACGCCACTAGAAAAACATGAGAATCATCAATCAAACGCCCAGCCCTACCCGCCTGCTGCCAAGTAGATATCACCGTACCCGGATAACCCGACATAATCACACAATCCAGCGACCCGATATCAATACCCAGCTCAAGAGCATTAGTAGTAACAACCGCGTTAACCTCCCGCCGCTTCAAACCCCGCTCGATCTTCCGCCTCTCCTCCGGGAGATAACCCGCCCTGTAAGAGTGCACCGCCTCAGCGAGACCCGGATGAGTCTGATAGAGATCCTGCCTAACCCATACAGCCAGTAACTCAGCCATCTTCCGAGACTTGGTAAAGCAGAGAGTCTGCAGTCCCTGTTTAACACAGTAGGTTAACAGAGACCTGGTTTCCTGATGAGTGGATCTGCGTGTCTGCCCCTCCGTGATGGGCGGGTTCCAGAAGATGAAATATTTTCTACCCGACTCCGAGGTATCCTCAGTGATTATCTCAAAGTCCTGTCCCGTGAGTTTCCTCGAATGCTCCTCAGGGTTCGCTATAGTCGCAGAGGATAAGATATACTGGGGCTTGGACCCGTAGTAGCCGCATATCCTGTTCAGCCTCCTGAAAAGGAGAGCTATATGTGACCCGAAGACCCCACGATATGTATGCGACTCATCTACTATGATGTATCGGAGATTGGAGAAGAATTTCCTCCAGAGATGATGCCACGGTAGATAATAATGAAGTCCATATGGATTCGTTAACACTATTCTGGAGTTTTCACGTATACCGTACCTATCCTCCCGGGGAGTATCACCATCATAGATCCGGGGTCTAACCTTTATGCCTGTCTCCTTCTCCATGATGGAGAGGACATTAAGCTGGTCATTCTCCAACGCCTTCATGGGGTATATGTAAAGCGCCCTGGCCTCAGGGTCATTATGCATGGTCTCCAGTACCGGGAGATTAAATGCCATTGTCTTACCTGACGCGGTTGGAGTAGCAATAACCACGTTTTCTCCATTTCTCACAAGATTGATGGCGTCCGTCTGATGCTTGTAGAGCCGTATCCTCCTGTTATCCAGATACTGTTGGAGCATCGGGGGCAGTGGATAATCTAGTCTGCCTGTCTGTTCTTTCTTACTTGGAAAATACTCCACGTGCTCGATCTGGTTCCTGTAACCTTCAAGCTCCTTCAACCCCTCTATGAATTCATCCAAGTAAACTTTCTCCGAGTAGTACCATGAGATACCACCTGATTCAAAAAGGGTTCCTAATGAACCATTAACCTAGTCTAACTGAACTTCTGCGCTATTCTAGTCATGTGTTGAAGATAGCTGAGCCACAGTTACCTCATCAACACTGTGAATAGCAGCACCCTTAACCGCCATATGTAATCGCAGTCCATCATAGTTAATATCCCCATTGATTATCGCCTCAAGGGTTTCAGTGGTCTCATCCCTCTCAACTACAGTGATCTCTAATCTCTCAATCTCATCCAGTGAACCCAAATACTCGGCGAACTCCGTTAAATGCGGTTCATGGGGTTTTAAGATATCTAAAACAACACGAGTTAATCTCTTTTCTTCCATTAAATGTGACCTCTATATCACAGGTTTTCCTGATGCAATAGTATTCAAAGTATAAATACTTATTTTATTCAATCATATTCATAAACATCTGACAATAACCTTATTTCACGCTTCTACCGCCATTAAAGCCGCTTCATATTTTTCCTCGATGTAAACAAAGTCCCATTCAGGTATAATCTCTTTACCTGATTTGTAGACCCGATCAGCCTGCTCCCTTAACACGTTGGATTGCTCCCACGTCTTTGTCTGGGGTGCAAGCATCTCAATAGCCTCAAGGAGCTTGACGTTCACCGAGACGCTATCAGAGCCGTTTCTCCGGATCTGGTTAAAGCTTGTCTCTATGATCTCTGTATAGGTCAGGGGCTTTGTTATGAGCCGCAAAGCATCATCCTCATCATAGTAGTACCCTATGGGGATGCTTCGCTCCAGTAACTGGGTGAGACTGGCGGCAATCTGGTCTATACAGTTCATAGCTGTAAAGGGATCATTTATCCCGGGGCTCAAAGCCCTGACAGCTATCTCTATTAATTGGTTAAGATGATACTCTACGTCCTGGATCCTGAGCCTCTGATCCCCTAGTATGAATGCCTTCTCTATCTTTTCCTCAAGCTCCTCTATCCCATCCCTCTTAGGCCAAACTGTTACTAGGGGCGTCTCTGTTGCAGTGAATTCCCCCGGCCGGAGCTCGGTTCTCATCATCAAATCGTTCTCACGCGCAATGTCGATGAGTGTATCCCTGTCTATTGCTTGAAGATACCCGCTTCTCTTTGAGTTAATAACTAGATTATCCTCGGTTGGAGTTGGAGCATCCTCCGGTTTCTCTTGATCAACCGAGAATAAACTCATTTTCTCGGGAAAGATCTTCTCTATGGCAATGGTCAACTCCTCCCCAACCTGTGTTATCACGTTATCCGCCTGAAGTGAAGCCGTTATATGGTGAAAGAAATAGACTAGAGCCCCTAGACTAAGCAGCGTTAACAAGATACTGGTTATAATACTCAGATTCGGTACAAAGGAACCTGTGGCAGTATTGTTAATGCTCTTCAACGTGAACAAACAGTATGTATAAGTCGCCGTCAAGGTGCCCAACACAAGCTGGTTTCCTCTGTCCCTTAGAAAATTATTCAGTATACGTGGCCCCAGCTGGCTGGATGCTTGTACTAGGGAAGCTATGGTGATGCTGAAGATTACCCCCGTTGTACCTATCATGGATCCTGCGACTACGCTGAGGAAACTTCTAGCTCCATCCGGGTCATCTACCCCCAGCCACCCCAACTCCTGAAGATATGTAGGCGGGGCTGTCTGGTCTATATGGATGGTTGCTAGAGATAGTATTATGCTGAGCGTGACCATGACGGCTGGTATTATCCAGTATATGGAAGCCAACTGCTCTCTCAGCGTCTCCAGTCTAGTTCTCAACACATTACACCAATAATATTATTCAACTGGATGAATTATAATGCTCCCTATTCTGACTACAAGGTATAGTTTTTACATACGTAACCGGTTATTTAGATATGAAAGGAAAAGTAAACGAGACCCTTCTCGCACATATTCTAGACTCTCTCCCCATCGAGTTCAGCTTCGTGGACTCGGAGGATACTGTCCAGCTCTTCAATAAAAACGGTGACAGAATATTCCCACGACCAGCCTCAGTAATCGGACGCAAGGTTCAGGACTGTCACCCCGAGAAGAGCCTAGGAAAAGTCGAGCAAATACTCAAAGAGATGAAAGCCGATAAGCGAGATCATGCAGAGTTCTGGATAAACCTAGGGGAGAAAAAAGTTCATATCAGATACTTTGCCGTACGAGACAAGGATGGAGAAT
The DNA here is from genome assembly GCA_014729945.1 of Candidatus Bathyarchaeota archaeon. Next base: position 46,184 of record WJJC01000066.1, on the reverse strand, counting down.
ACCTTGGCTGCCTAGAGGCAAGTCAAGATGTAACAGATATAATGAAGCTAGAAGGCGAGAAAAGACTACTCGACTAGTTTTCCACCTTTTATATTACGAATAATGCCGTGAAAATACGGTTCCTTACGATTTTTATCGTTAACCGCGTAGACGTTCCAGGGCTTTTTGTGCACTCTGGTCTTGGAATGATTCTACTTAAACTCTATTTTAATGAAAAAATTCGATTTCTTTAAAAGTCTACACCCTTTTGTCTCTTCGTTAAATATGAGGAGGATTAATGATGTGGAAGAACCTCCACAACGATATGCTTCAATGGAGAGGCACTCTAGAACCCCATATAAGGGGACTGGTTCAATCAACCTCAGCGCAAGCATTTAACCTCCTCGGAATCATAGCAGGCTCAATAATAGCGGGATCCTATGATGTTTTCAATAAATACGCTTGGGCACTCTTAATCTTCCCCGGGCTCTTGAGCAACAGGGGAGCAATTGGTGGTTTATTTAGCGGTAGATTGAGCACGGGGCTTCACCTGGGTACGGTTTTGCCTCGTATGAGAGATAACACGGAAGATGCTTATCAGCTATTTTCGTCAGTAATCTCCTTGACTGCATTAAGTGCATTTCTTCTATTTATCGGGGGCAGTGTTTTCTCAGTAATCAGTTATGGATCCGGGTTGAAGGAGCTATATTTGATTTTCAAGGTGGTGTTTTCAACTCTCGCATTATCAATATTAGTAATAACCCCAACCACATTTCTAGTCTCCATTCAAGCTTATACTCGTGGACTTGACCCAGATATGGTGGTCTACCCGATTACCTCGACCACCGCCGATGTCTCAATCAGTTTCATCTACGTAGTTGTCCTCAGATTAATAACCTTAAAACACTGGGCAGTTAATCTCGGGCTTCTTTTTGTGATCACCCTCTTTATTGCAGGGGCCTTGTGGATTCACCTTAAAAATAGGGGGCGGCGGGAGTATGATAAGACTCTCAAAGAATTTATCTGCACCCTTATTGTGGTCACAATAATAGTAACCCTGACAGGTTATTTGTTAGGCAGGATTAGCTCACAGATAGGAGACACCGCTGAGATCTATTTTATCTACCCGGCTATGATTGATACCGTAGGTGATGTCGGCTCAATCATCGGGAGCACCGCCACAACTAAGCTGGGCCTCGGCTATTTTGCCGCGGAGTACTCATCGATCCGCGCCCACATGAGTGAGATAACCTATGCATGGAGCGGGTCATTGTTCCTGTTCACTGTTTATGCAGTTATCTCTGGATTCACATATGGGTTCAGTAATTTCTGGAGACTAATAGCAGTGGTTTGGGGAACCAATCTAATAGTCATCCCCTTAATAACGGCGATTAGCTTCGGCGTTGGTATTATTACTTTTAAGCGTGGGCTTGACCCGGATAATTTTGTTATCCCCTTTGAGACGAGTCTAGCGGATAGCTTGACTACTCTTGTATTGTTTTTGATGATTTTGCTGTGGTTTAGATGACGTTTGAGTATATACAGACAAGGATAAGAGAAGAATGCAGAGAAACACATGACGAATTGTTACGATCCTGGATATTAACGATAGGCGATAACCCTCACCTAAAGTTTATCAAATTCCCCTCTCCGTCTAAGGCTTCGCCAAGGAACGCATCCTAGTTTACAGATTTGATGATGTGCGGTCTTGGCGTAGATTCAGGGAGAGTACCCTGGATGACTGGCGTATATTTGTTAAACAATGGCTTCCATACATAGACCTAGACACGTACAAGGTTTCCCTTATGCATTAAGGCGAGTATATTGGAGACTAATGTAGCTCTGAGAGAAGGTGTCTGATTTTTTTTGTGTTCTGGATAAATGGATCATGCTTGAAATGAGGGATAAGGCTCTATTTCGTTTTCCCTGTGATTAACTGAGTGAAATCTTCTTCCCCTTCACTATATCCGCTTGCAACGACAAGGTCCCCGGGTTCAAGCCTGGTAGATGGCTTTACTCGCATCCAGTGATCATTTCTGCGAATGTAGAAGATCCACATCCCCGTCTCTTCAGCTACTTGGGCTTCTTTCAATGTCTTCCCCACTACAGGAGAATAACTTCCAACAACTACACGTTCCACAGTCTCTTCAGCATCCTGTATCATCATCCCGAGAACCGGGTGAGGCTCAACGCCGCGTAACACCACCTCAGCGATCTCCGAGGCAGCATCTGCTATACGCTCCGTAACGTTTCCCATCCTTATGATCCCAATCAACTCTAATGGGTCGGTTTCTTCTTCTGTACGGCTTAGTACTTCCTTCTGAAAGTCTATATGTAGCTTATCCATTCGTTCCTCCATGTTAATAGTAACTTCCGCAAGGTAACGACTATTCAATAAGAGAGCAGAATAGGCGATGTCTATCATCAACTCGCTGGTGTTCTTCAAGGTAACAAGATCCCTGGTGATTTTCTCCCAGTGTGCTTTATCTGATTCACTCAAGATGATCCACCTCTCCTCTAGCTACTTTACCCAGACTCTCTAAACCATCAGCCGTTCCACGAGCAACCAACACATCCTCGGGGATGAGAATCTCTGTATCCGGGTTAATATGCCAGATCTCACCACGTCTAACCGCGATAATATCTACTCCCGCCTCGGCGGCTAAATCCAGGTCTTTGATCGGTTTACCCGCGAGAGAAGAGTTTTCCCCTATCTTTACTCTGATAAGGTGTTCCTCGGCTCTCTTGAAGGCAGCACGTACAGCGGGATGAACCACGATTTCACTTAAGACTAGGCTGGCTATATCTGCAGCTGCGTCGCTTATCGCGTTAGTTAGGCTTCCTATTTTTGCGACTCCTGATAATTCCTCTGCGTCTTTTTTGTCTCGTGCGGCCAGCATCAAGTTCATGTTGAGTTGATAGACTAGATCATCTACCCTTGTTTCGAGTTCCATCACTTCCTCAGCTAGCCCCCTGTTGTTGAATAACGCTGCACTGTAAGCGAGATCCATCATTAACTCGGATAGGTCCTTCATCTGGCTTAGAGTCTCACGAACAGAGATAGCCTTGTATTCAGTTTTTTTAATTTTATTCAACCGGAACCAACTTGCATTATTTCTTATATGCGTGTATGCGATTCGGAGGTTTTATGCTTTCTCTTTATCAACAACTAGAGATTAATCGCGTTCACGGAATAAGAGTATTGATTTTCTTGTTTTAGTCAGTTTTTTCAATTATTCCTAGAGCGTATTTTAAAGGTTCACTGATTTGCCCTTGATATGTTATCCAATTTTTAGTTTAATGCCTGTGTCATGTATTTTATTTAGAGAAAAAAGAGTAGATTTAGAGGGTTCAGCGTGGGATTGAATTATCCTACGCCCAGTAGTATCCCTATTACTAGGACTATTAACACGGTTCCTGTGATAGCCATGAATATCCAGTCATGGTCTAATCCATACGCTACTGTGCTTGAAGCTACTCTCAGGAGAGGTGTTCCAACGAGAACTATGAAACCAAGAAAGAGGATGTGACTAGGCGACCAAAAAGGATCCCCGTGTAACAGCCACTGGAGATCTATTACCCCATAAGGACAACTAGCATCTCCCGTCCATGCTAATAAACTCAAACCAAGTAATGAGAGAGACCCGCATAGTAATACACCGAAACGTAGTACATGGGAGACGTAATTCTCCATTTTTTTAACGTTCAAGCTAATCCAACTCCTGATAACATCATTCTAACGCCAAGAAGCAGTAGAACTCCGATAAACACCTTCTTAATCAGTGTCCCACGCACGTGTAACGCAAATTTAGCTCCAATGAAGCTTCCCGTTAAGGTTCCGATAACCACCGGGGCGGTGATAAAGCTATCACAGAACCCATTACGGATATATACTAAGGCGCTTGCTGCCGCAGTAACCCCGATCATGAAGTTACTAGTGGCAACAGCTGCTTTCATGGGGATCCCGCCTATTACATTCATGGCAGGTACTTTTATCCCCCCTCCCCCGATACCCAGTAACCCAGAGACTACTCCTGCTATATAACTCACCGCAAATAGTATTGGTGACCGGGTTACCCCATAATTTATATTCTCTTCCCGTGTGACATCATAGTAACTGGTGTCTAGATCGATTTTTTCTGCTATCCAGTCGTTCTCACTTGGGATCCAGCTTCGTTTATTATTCCTCATCTGTTGCCACATTACCAGAGAAGAATAGAGTAGGCTTAGGCCGAAAATTATTGTTAATAGGTTCTCACTTGCTCCGGCCATTAATAGTGCGCCTGTTACGGCTCCTATGGTTGTGGCGAGTTCAAGGAACATTCCGAGGCGCATATTAGCGACTTCGTCCTTTACGTAGACGCTTGCTGCTGAGCTGCTGGTAGCTACTACTGCAATTATGCTTGCTCCAGCTGCTATATGGATGGGTATATCGAGGAGAAAAATCAGTAGAGGAACCAATATTATGCCTCCTCCTAACCCCAATAAGGCTCCTAGAAACCCTGAAACGGTGGAAATGGCGAGCGCAGCGATAATTATGTTGGCGTCCATTTGGTCCCTCGAATGTATACGGGTATTTATGAACCTTTCCTTAAAGCTCCTGTTTTACGGCTTCTTTAACCGTTAAAAGCCCTAAAACGGGTTTTACCAAAACCCTACCAAAAGTTATTGTTTAATGACCAAATACACGACATTTCCAACCTCTTTGGCTTTAATATTGCCTATTCCGCAGAATTCTGCGCGATTTATGTATTTTTTTATGAATATTATGTGCCGAGAAGAGGTAAAAACGCTTTAAAAGTATTAAGGATAAAGGAGACCTGTTATTTAAACAAGATACCTGTTCGCTGGTATTTTTCCCGATATTATCAAAATATAACAATCAAACTTTACTTTTCCACATCTTTTTATTTCAATATTTAATAATCGTTAGTGTTTTTTAACATAATGTAACCTTATAGGGTATTGTTTTTGAAGTATATAGTTTTCTCCCACACTTTTCTACGGGTAAGGTTTATAGGTCATGTCTATATTGCATCTCCTGTGATAAATTAGATTGGATTGACTACAAGATATTCAAATAGGATCTAGCATACGAAAATTCTTCATAAACACGCTCTTCGACGCAACCTTTACCCTACTAGGAGTAGTGTCAGGTTCGTCATTTGTTCCAAGCCCTGATGTAAGAATGATTATCCTCACATTGATCAGCAGTAGCATAGCGCTAGGTATCTCTTCTGGTGTTAGCGTATACGAGGCTGAGATAATAGAAGGTGAAAAAGAAGTGGAAGAACTCGAAAACGCGATGCTAGTGAATCTTGATGGCGCGGTTCAAACCCAGTCATTAAAACTTAACGCCCTCCTCTCTGCCTTCATAAACTTTGGGACCCCCCTCTTTGCCATGATTATAGCGGTAACACCGTTTATCTTGTCGACTACAGGATTCCTTGGAACCAGAACTGCAGGTGGATTAAGCATAGTATTGTCCCTTGGAACATTGACTGCTGTAGGCGCCTATATGGGTAAAGACACTAATGGTAACGCCATACTGAAGGGGTTTAGGATGGCCTTTTTCGGAACAATAGCTTTCCTCGTAGGATATCTATTGGAGTCAGTAATATAATGAAAAAGTACAAGACTGTGAGACTTGTTGGATATACTCTTTTCTTCTCTTTATTCACCTGGCTTATTATAGAGGATGAATATAATTGGTTGGAGAAAGCTGTTAACCTAGTATTATTCTCTGCAATAGGATACGGTGTTAGGACCTTATCCAAGCTCAGGATGGTTTAGAGGGCCTATATCTTATCAAGTTCTACGCTCATCGCCCCACCCATTGTTTTCCGTAGCACACCCTTCAGATGTTCCTCGGTTGCTCTGAGTTCAATATTCATCTCTACTTGATCAACAGTTCCCCATCTGGCGTAGATCTCTGGTATATGATAGACAAATTTCCCCTCCACCAAACCATTCTCTGCCTTAAGATCTTCTACCTTTATTTCCTCGTCATCAATCTGTATGGTTCCTTTGCTGTCAGAGATAATCTGCAGTACAACGTCATGGAATCCATATGAGTCATAGTACTCACCACCCCAGTTACCTGTTAACTCAAGACCCGTATCCACATCCACCTCAAACGGTTCATACCTGGGCATCTCCATAACCCCGAGACAGAACTGCTTCACATAGCCATCTGAGTCATACTCAAAGGTTAACTCCTCCCCGTCATGAGACGGACCATGCACATGGTAAACAGAGTCACTCTTCCGCTCCAGTAATAATTTACCATCCATGGTCAGGAAACCATTCACCACCCTGATCACAGACTTACTTAGCTCGTCACCGTACTCTCCAGTAATCTTATCCCAGTTCCATGGCACCGATTGGAAGCTCCCCGCGTCGACCCGGGGTTTCTCTCCGAGCATCAACCGGAGCACCGTAGGTGAAGGAGGTCTCCAACCTGAGCCATCTCTGAGGTTACTCAACCAGCAGACGCCCACACTCTCCTCGGGGTAGAAACAGACATTATTGGTGAAATCAGGCAAACCACCGGTATGATTCAGCATAACGTGCCCATCATGAACCATGTAAAACCAAGTTAACCCCATGCCGCTACTGGATTCCCCTGATGGAGACTGCAGTCGCTGCATCTCTTTAAGGGTCTCTTCTTCTAGAATCCTTTTACTCTTATAGGCTCCCCCGGATAAGTTCATAGCTACAAATTTACCGAGGTCAAGCACAGTGGAGTACATGCTACCAGCGGGGTCCTCCGGCTTGGTTCCAATATAATAAGGCTCTACTGGGATCAACGGGTTGTCCACACCACCAGCCCGTTTATAACCTTGAGCGAGACGTGTTCTTACTTTCTCCGTTAATGTGAAAGAACTAGACTCCATCCCTAGTGGCTCTAAGACCTTCTCCGTTAGATAATCATCATAGGGTTGCCCTTTGAAGTGCTCAATCAGGTAACCTACCATCATGAAACCCGTGTTACAGTAAGCCCACTTTTCTCCCCTTGGGCGCACGCACCTAGCAGCCTCCTCAAGATGTCCTTTCATAGTCAACGGTTCCTCCTCCAAGAGAAAAATCGGAGGCACACGGGTAGGCATACCACTCCGGTGAGTCAATAGATCCCTGATGGAGGGTTCTCCCCCGTTAATATCCTTTATCTCCACGTCAAGATGGTCACTAACAGCGTCATCCAACCTGAATAACCCCTTCTCCCACAGCTGAAGAAAACCCGTAGTAACCACCGGCTTAGTCACCGAGGCACAACGATAAACCGTCTCCGCAGTGGCGAGCTTCTCCTCATCTACATCCATGTAACCATAGCCAGAAGCGTAAACAACCTCACCATCTTTAATCAGAGATAGACTTGAACCAGGATGCCCTCTACCATCCAATTCCGCCTCAACGAATCTGTCAATCTCAGCTATAACTTTTTCATCAACCAATCTAATCACCATTAACTACAAATCCTAGAGATAAGAAACTTACATATCTAGATCTAATTTGATGCTTATTTGTTTATTATCTTAATTGTAATTAATCTCCGACTTCTTCGATGAGTGTATGGGAGGGTTTATAAACAAAGACCATATCGGTAGTGATATCGGTAGTGATACGCTTAATGAATGAGATGAAACAAGGATGCATTGTCTAAGAAATCGACGCATAGGTATCCCCAAAGGATTCCTGCGTCACATAACAATTCGACTGCTAAAACATAGCCCCATGTCCGGGAGCGAAATCATGGACCAAATCTTTGAATACACGGATTATAAGCCTAGCCCCGGCAGCATATACCCATTACTAGCGAAGCTACAGGAACTAGGTCTCGTGGAGCAGTCACCAGATGAGGACCCAACTCTCAAAAGGTACAAACTCACAGAAGCAGGGCTTCAGGAACTCAAACAGATGAACCACGACCACCATTTCAGAAAACGGCAAAAAACCATCAGAAAAATGTATTGGAGACTAAACCTAGGCCTACCAAAAGACCTTTACGAGAAATTCTCTGCTCTACTAGGAACACTCGAAGAACATTATCAACTTGCATTGGATAATGAGGAGAAGACGACTAGGCTTGTCAAAATACTTGACAATGCCAGACACGAAATAGAAGCGCTTGAGGAGAACAATTATTGAGCAACTTGAAACGATCATTCAACTACCTCAAACCATACTCAAAAGAAGCAATTGGCGCAATAATCCTACTTGGTCTAGTAGTTGTCGCAAATCTATCCATCCCACGCCTAGTACAAGTTATCATAGACGAAGGAGTAGCCAATAAAGACCTAGACGTAATAATAAGAACAAGCCTACTAATGATAGGAGCCAGCATACTAAGCGCCCTATTCATGGCAGGCAACACCATCCTAGCAATCAAGGCCTCAAGAGGCTTCGAAGCCGATTTCCGGGACGCTATCTACACCAAAATACAGGACTATAGCTTCGGAAACCTCGACAAATTCACGACAGGGGAACTCCTGACGAGACTAACCAGCGACCTGAACCAGGTACGGCTCATAATAACCCTGAGTCTCCGTATGTTCACAAGAATGCCCCTAACCTTCGTAGCAAGTATTGCACTAATGTGGATCACAAACCCACAGTTATCCATAATTATGGCAGTCCTTTTACCTCTCACGCTAATCATTGTATATATATTCATTAGAATAGCTCAACCCCTGTTCAAACTAGTACAGGAAAAAATAGACTACCTAAACCAAGTAATGCAAGAAAACCTCACAGGGATAAGAGTCGTAAAAGCCTTCGTAAGAAGAGAACACGAGAACAACCGATTCGAGAAAGCAAATGATGAACTATACGGGGCATCACTGAGAATCAATAGAGCACTAAGTTTCTTCATGCCCTTCATCGCCACACTACTTAACCTAGGCACAGTAGCCGTTCTATACTATGGCGGAATACAGGTCTTCAGAGGAACAAGCAGCGTCGGAGAGATAATGGCATTCATTAACTACCTCTCCAGCGCCATGTTCAGCGTAATAATGTTCGGCGCTATGGCTGGACAGATATCCGCAGCGGAGGCCTCAGCCAAGAGAATATTCAACGTACTAGATGAAGAACCCAAGATAAAAGAAAAACCAGAAGCAATCTCTCTGATGAATGTAGAAGGAAGTGTAGAGTTCAACAATGTCTCATTCAGCTACGGTGAAGACGGTGACCTACCGGTCTTATCGAATATTAACTTCACAGCGGAACCCGGTGAAACAGTAGCAATCCTAGGAGCCACAGGCTCAGGTAAGAGCACACTGGTTCACCTGATACCTCGTTTCTACGATGTAGACCAGGGCAGAGTCACCATAGACGGACAGGATGTTAGAGACGTGACCCTAGATTCTTTGAGAAAAGTGGTAGGAATCAGCCTTCAGGAAACCATGCTATTCAGTGGCACTATACGCGACAACATCCGATACGGAAAACCAGATGCATCCGATGAAGAAGTAATAAACGCCGCTAAGGCAGCCCAAGCTCACGACTTTATCACAGGCTTCCAAAACGGTTACGATACTATTCTCGGTCAACGAGGAGTCAACCTCAGCGGCGGCCAGAAACAGAGAATCGCCATAGCCAGGGCTATACTGGTACATCCCAAGATATTGATCCTCGATGATAGTACAAGTGCAGTGGATGTAGAAACTGAGATCAAGATTGAGGAAGCATTGGAAAATACAATGAAAGATAGCACAAACATAGTGATAGCTCAGAGAATAAGCACAGTACTAACCGCAGACAAGATACTGGTACTGGATAAAGGACGAATAGCAGACACTGGAAATCACGAACAACTCATGGAATCCAGCGAAATATACTGTGAGATATATGATAGCCAACTTGGAGGAGGTGTCTTTCAATGAGCCAAAAAGAACAAAACGGAAACCCACGAGATCAACCCCGATTAATGAATAGAGGTCCAGGTCGAAGAGGGGCCGTTGAGAAAGCTAAAGACCCTAGAGGAGCGTTAAGGCGTCTATCAGGATATCTTGGCGTGTATAAAAACTCCATAATAATAGCGGTAATCTTCACAGCATTAAGCACTCTACTAAACCTCGCAGGCCCTTATCTAATCGGAGTCGCCATAGATCAATACATAATACCGAGAACATGGGATGGGTTACTAAATATATGCGCCATAATAGCCGGCGTATACATACTCTCCTCTGTCATAGACATAACCGTAGGATGGATAATGGCTGATGTAAGCCAGAAAAGCCTCAAGAAAATGAGGAAAGACCTCTTTGAGCATATCCAAACCCTGAGTCTCAGCTTCTTTGACAAGACCTCATCAGGAGACCTCATGAGTCGTCTAACCAATGACATAGATGCCATAGGATCAGTACTGAGTCGAAACCTCACTGATTTGACTAGAAGTGTCCTGATAATTGTTGGTATAATCGTAGCTATGTTCATGTTAAACACGTGGCTCGCTTTAGCAAGCCTCATAGTATTCCCCTTCATGATAATCTTCACTGCCCAGATAGGGAAAAGAGCTAGATCACGTTTCAGGGACTTGCAGCAGAGTATGGGTAGGCTAAACGGGGTAATGCAAGAAACAATTACCGGTCAAAAAGCAATAATTTCCTTCTGGCAACAGGATTCTGCAAAAGAAAAATTCAGAAAGAACAACACTGATGTAAAAGAGGCTGGAGCCCTCGCCGAGACCTACGCCATGCTTGTTCCACCAATGGTGGGCATTTTCAGTAACGCTAACATTGCAATAGTGGCGGGTATAGGCGGCTGGATGGCACTAAACGGATATGCAACAATCGGAGTCATAAGCGTCTTTATATCCTATAGCCGCAAATTCGCTGATCCCCTTAGACACTTCTCCAACCTCTATAACAGTCTACAATCAGCCATCGCTGGAGCTGAAAGAGTCTTCGAGGTCCTAGATGTACCCCCAGAGATCGAGGACCAACCTGACGCTAAACCGGTTGACAAGTTCCAGGGAAAAGTCGAGTTCAAGGACGTAGAGTTCAGCTACGTAGAGGATGAGAAAGTCATCAAGGATATGAGCTTTGAAGCGGAGCCCGGTCAGATGATAGCCATAGTAGGGCCAACTGGTGCAGGTAAAACTACTATGATTAACATTCTCTCACGGTTCTACGATATCCAGTCAGGCTCCATCACCATTGACGAGATGAATATTATAAACTATAGAAAAGATGACCTGCGGAGGCAACTGGGCGTAGTCCTCCAGGATGTATTCCTCTTCAGCGGAACCGTCATGGACAATATCCGGTATGGCAGACTAGAAGCCACGGATGAAGAAGTTAAAGAAGCTGCACGACTCGCAAACGCCGACGCCTTCATAAGAAGATTACCTAACGGCTATGAGACAGAGCTCAGTGAACGCGCAGGTAACCTTAGCCAAGGACAGCGACAGCTTCTCAGTATAGCTAGAGCTATACTGGCTGACCCAAGTATTCTAATCCTTGACGAGGCTACCAGTAGCGTTGACACTAGGACAGAGATCCAGATCCAGGAAGCATTGCTTACCTTAATGGAGAACCGTACTAGCTTCGTGATCGCACACCGACTGAGCACCATCAGAAACGCAGATAAAGTACTTGTAATAAACAAAGGAGAGATAGTAGAAAGAGGCTCCCACGAAGAGCTACTCGAAAAGAAAGGCTACTATTACAACCTCTACATGAGCCAGTTCAAAGGCACAATTGACGATGAAGACTTCGAATACATAAAACCCGTTGAACGACCAGAGCACATACAGCCACAACGAGGAACCGGACCTCCTATGAGAGGAGGAATGGGTGAACCCAACGCGGGGCGAATAATGAAGATGGTTGACATATTCTTGTCCGCTGGCGCAGTCTCCCCTGAGACAGCGAAAACCCCAGAGGAACTAGGATTGCCACAGAGATTCAATCAGATGGTTACTAAAAATCCTCAAGACCTGTTCCTAGAGCATAATGGCGGCTACTATATCTCAGAGGAGAATCTAAAAAAGATGAGAAACGGTCAAAGAAAATAATGGACTGACCTAACCATCTATTCAGCCTAAACAAGTTCTAAGCCTTTAATCCTCTCAAAGTGTTTTCTATTCAGAGAAACTAGCCTAGAGTTTATCACCATAGCCGTAGCCGCGATGAAAACATCCCTGAATCCAATATTTTTACCCTCTAGTTCCCCTATTAATCCCAGACCCTCCTCCTTCCTCGGAGAACATTGATCAATACATCTGTATCCAGTATTACCGTGTCTTCCAACGACTCCACCCTTCCCTCAGTGATGCCCTAATATCCTCATACTCCTCATCGGTGATATCCCAAGACCCCGCAAGATCTGATAGCTCGTTAAAATCATCCTCAGTAAGATCCTTTAAGGACTCATTGATTAATACGGGTTTCTTTTTCTCTCTGTAATCTACCAGCGTGAACGGCTAATCTCTTATAGGTATCTTCATCAACCCTCACAGTCCGACTCATGCCACTCAGTAACTTTGTTACATATGATTTGTTAACCTATACTACTAAGCTACCTCTTTCTTATAACCCAAGTCAAAAAAGAAACGCAGCCGATGGGATTCGAACCCATGAGGCTCAAAGGCCACTGGTTTTCGAGACCAGCACAATCACCACTCTGTCACGGCTGCCCACAAGAAACCAAACAAACCACCAATTAACCCTTTCCCCGAAAAAATCCCTTCATTGGTGGTAACTACCAAATAAGTCTATTCCTCAACTAGCCGCTTAACTCCATCCCAACCCTGATTATCCTTTGCCGAGACCACCCTAACAGCCTCCTTACTGCTATCCATCCTAGGCCGATCTACACCGCAACGACGAAGCAAATACTCCGCAGCCCGCAGCAACTTATTATTCAATTCGCTGTCCACTTGATCAGCCAAAGAGACCACCAAAGCCTCCAAACTCTTCGGCCTAGTAGCCCCCACATCCCCATGGTGCGCTGCCACTACATGCACTACTTCCAACGGGAAATCATGCTTCATCAATTCCCCCACCATCAAAGACAAGTGATCTACCTTACCCCCAAAATCACTAGTACGGAAACCACCACGTCCGTCTTCCTCATAACAATAACACTTCATTAGATCATGTAAAACCGCACCAGCGACTACAGTATCCCGGTCAACCTCCCCACCATAATACTCCTCAACTAAATCACATAACGTTAACGAGATACGTACAACGGAAGCAGTGTGCTCAAGAAGCCCACCCGCATAGCTATGATGTTGATAAGCCCCCGCAGGACAAACACTCAAAGACAAACATGGTTCATCAATATCCGAAGGAGGATCCCTTAGAAACTTCAACACCTTTCCACGTAACTCTTTACCCCTAATCAACTCCGTATATTTTATCACCTCATCAAACAAATAAGACACCACGCCATGAATCCAAAAAAATCAGCGCCCAGACTCTTAAAACCATCGACCCCACAAGATTTATCCCCCGATAGACAGCAACAAGAGAAAAGGTGAAAACAACGAGCGGCTACAACAAACGTCTTTACGCCCTTATGCTCTCAGCAACCACCTTCGTACTAAACTTCACATTAACTCAGCCCATATACAGTCTATTCCTCACAAGCAAAGGAATAACCATAGTCCAACTAGGCGTATTACTCAGCGTCCAAAGCTTTATCCCCTTAATACTAAGAATCCCCATAAGTGGATTAATAGAACGAATCGGCCGAATACGCAGCCTAATAATAAGCCTAATCATAAGCGGCCTAGGAACACTGCTCTTCATACCAGCCCAGAACTACACCCACCTTATGCTTGTAATCATATTCAACAGCATATCAGCCAGCAGCTTCAACCAGACCGCCATGAGCACAGTGAGCGACGCAGCCCCACAACACAGACAAGGCGACGCTATGGGGAGATACCTAACATTCCTCGGTCTCGGCATGCTTCTAGGCCCGGCTATTTGCTCATGGCTCGTGCAACCTTTAGGCTATACAAGATTGTTCCTACTAGCCGGAGCAGTACCCAGCATAGGCATAATTTTGTTAGTATTTATGGCGCCCCAGAACATTCGGGTACAGGAAAAAACAGACACTCCCACAATACCACTGAAAGAGTCCATGAGGATGATACTCAAAAACCGTAATATACTTCTCCTAAGCTACTGCCGCACCAGCTTCAGCACAGCTCAAGCCATATTCCTGGCACTGTTCAGCATATATGCAGCCAATCAACTAGGACTCAGTGACTCCAAGATTGCCCTACTATTCACCATACGAGGCTTCTCAAATACCCTAGCCCGTTTCCCAGCTGGCAACATAAGCGACAGGATAGGAAGACGCCCTTTATTATACGCAGCATATGGCCTAATAGTAATCAGCTTCCTAATCATCGCAACCACTGGTAACTTTACCATGTTAGCCCTCTCCATGGCCCTCTACGGGCTCTGCTGGGGAACAAGAGCCGTCTCGGAGTGGGCATTCTTAACTGATCTCGTGGAACCTGAGATCAAGACCATAAGCATAAGCTACCTATCCAGTATCTTCAGTCTAGGAAGCACATTAGGTAGTATAGCCTCAGGCATACTAACCGTATTTCTACCCTATAGCGGTATATTTCTTCTAGGCGCCGCGTTAAACCTAGGAGTATTGCCTGCTTTATACTCTATGAGGAAGAGTCCTGATAACTCTTCATCTTCTCCAAAATAGAATTATACGCCTCAACAGGATCTACAATGCCCTGAACCATTCGTTCAAATGGACAATAGATAACGCCATTATCCATTTTGATATGAGGAACCTCTTGACTGTAACCAAGTTTCACACCATATTCCTCCAACACTTGTCTACCAGGAGTACTCACAATGGCGCCAATAGCTTCTGCTGCCTTACTATATATAACAAGAAACGCAGCAGCTCTCCCTAGGATCTTATCCACCATAAGGGTTCCCTCTAATTCATCACCAAATTCATCAATCGCCACTAAATGCGGTCTAATGCCTGCTAGTTTACTCTCAAAAATAAGCTCTCCTTCCCTATACACCATTAAACTATTTCCTGTGTCTTCAAGTGCTCTTAGATATTTCTTCATTGGATCGAAAAATCATAACGGCGGTGATTTTTATCTATTGTTTTCTGATATCCCTTCGATTGCTGTTTTTATTCTCTTATGCATCAAATAATACCACGCTACAAGCGCCCATAAAAGATAGCAATAAGCAACAATGTACCCCTGTCTGAAAATAAAATAGTTCAAGAATAATATCTCCGTGGAAACTGTAAGCATAATTGCGATAACAAAGTTAAACGTAAACCAGTTGAACCCGATCTTCACATTATCTAATATAACCCGGTATTTTTCAATTATTTTAACCAAGAAGAAATAAACCGAGTTACTGCATCATTGATACCCTTATCTGCTTAAGTCCACGAGTAACCTCCAATGAGTTAGCCAACTTTTTGATCTGGGATGCCTTCCCCTTCACAGCTAAGATCTCAAGGCAATTATGATGATCCAAGTGAATATGCGTCGAGGAACTGATAATATCCGTATAATCGTGTTGAAGATGGGTTAACTCTTCCATTATCCCCCCTGTGTGGTGATCGTAAATCATTGTTATTACACCGGCTAATACGCCTTCAAGATCCTTCCACTTATGTTCAGTCAAGAAACCCCTCATAGCCAGTTGTACAGCACTAGAACGATTATACCCAATCCTCTTCACAAGCTCATCGAATTCAGTCAGTAGATCGGGGTCTATTGATACGCTTATTCTTGAGACTCCACTTGTCATGCTTTAACAACTCAGAGAATTGAGTCGACAAAGCTTGATATTGCTTCTGATGCAACACCAGCCTTTAACTCTCCCCCCCTTAAACTGGACTGGAATATCTTAGAGTCATAACCAATCACAGCATCCGGTTTGAGCCTCTCAGACTCAAGCTTCTCCATCATAACCTTCTCGACCTCTGGAGTCATCTTGTTTAATACGAGATGAATGGGTTTACCAATTCGTTCTGCTTCAGACGCTAGCTTCTTAGCTATGGCTACCCCCTCTGCAGTAGGGTCAATGACTACAATTATTCTATCTATTCCCTCTTCAACACCTCTACCTAGGTGTTCAATACCCGCCTCAGCATCAACTATCAAGTACTCATCGGGCTGAAGCTCTATTCTTTTTAACAATTCTTTGGATAGAAACCCATAGGGACAAGCACAACCTTCGCCATATTCCTCGATCTTACCCACTGCTACATACGTAATCCCGTCATTGGTCCGGGAGATATAATCATCAGGGATCTTACTCATGTGAACCTTAACATGATCCTCTAAACCCTTTCGCACCTGTGATCTACCACCTAAATAATTGGCAATAGTATCCACAGATTCAACGCCCAGGCTTTTTGGTAAAAGCCTATTGGATTCATCAGCATCCATCAAGATCGCTTTCCCGTGTTTGGATAATTCCCTAGTAATTAAAATGGATACAGCGGACTTACCCGCTCCCCCTTTACCGCCCACAAGTAGTTTCATACCCTTTCACCCCCGACATCGATTAAAAATATTACTAAAACAGATATACGTAATACCAATAATAATTATCACCAGCTTCACCCCGTAATAACACCTATATTTCACCAGCTTGGAGAAAACCCCATGCATGAATGGGCACTAGCAGAGGGAGTACTATCAACAGCGAGGAAATTCGCCCTAGAAAACGATCTCACAAAGGTAACAGAAGTAATAATCATGATAGGGGAACTACAACAAGTAGAACACGATGTACTAGAGTTCGCCTTCGAACAACTCAAGACCCCTATGTTTGAGGACGCGGAATTCATATTAAAGTCACAGCCAGCAAAATTCAAGTGCCGCAACTGCGGTCACGAGTGGACCTTTAAGGCTCAAGGTATGACAGAGGAAGTATCAGAGGCCATACATTTTGTACCTGAGATGGCGCATGTCTACTTAAAATGCGGTGAATGCGAAAGCCCCGACTTTGAGGTAATAGAAGGAAGAGGGGTTTGGTTAGCGACAATTAAGGGTGAGAAAAATGAGTGATCCAAGACTAGACATCATCGAGAAACGGTTCGAAGACGTAGGTAAGGTCATCGCTGTAAGCAGCGGCAAAGGTGGCGTAGGCAAGAGCATGGTAGCCACGAGTCTAGCCTTGAATCTACGCGACAAGGGTTACAAAGTAGGACTGCTGGACCTGGACTTTACGAGTCCCGCTACACATGTAATACTTGGCGTAGAAGGATTGTACCCTGAGGAGGATTACGGGATTATACCCCCATTAGCTCATGGTCTTCGTTATATGAGTATCACACATTATAGCTTGGATGAACCCGCTCCTCTACGTGGAGAGGATGTTAGTAATGCCATAATTGAGCTTCTGGCTATCATTAGGTGGGGTGAGCTTGATTATATTGTGGTGGATATGCCTCCAGGTATAGGTGACGCTACTCTGGATACTATTAGGTTAATGCCCACATTAGAGTTTATCGTGGTAACTACTCCAAGCGTGGTGGCCTATCAATCTGTAAGACGATTGATCCTGTTATTGAAAGATATGGGGATGCCTATTGCCGGCGTCTTGGAGAATATGGTTATGAATGAGTCAGATTACGTACAATCCGATGTAGAAGAACTGGGTCTAGATTATTTGGGCTCCATAGACTTTGATGACCATCTTGAGGCATCTATAGGAAACGTAGGTAAACTCTCTGAGACTGATTTCTATAAAGAAGTTAGTGAGATAGTCCCCAGTATTCTCTAATCCTCTCTTATAAGCAGGGCTATGCCGAACGCTAAGCCGCTGAGGATTGCGAAGAAGTAGAATACACTGGAGTATCCATAATACTGGGCTAAATATCCTGCTATTGCTGGTGTAAAGAAGCCAATACCATATTTTAGTGTGAAGTTTACACCATAGGTTACCCCTACCGTGTCTTTTCTAGCTACGTCTCCTAATAATGCGTTCATGGGGCTCTGGGTCACGAAGAACGTGAAACCAAGAATTACTACGATTAGGACTAGTAGTGGTAGACTACTGGGTGATAACACGAAGCCGATTAAGGTTAGAGCAAATCCTGCATAACCGAAGAGGAGAAGTCTTTTTCTTCCTAATTTGTCGCTTAGTTCTCCTCCTAGTATCTGGGCGAATGCCCCTACTGTATATTTGAGGGTACTAAGTCCTCCAGCTATCACGAACGATACTCCTTTTTGTTCTTCCATGAACGCCATAATGAAACTGCTTACCCCTGTCCAGAGCATTCCGCTGAGCACTACGATTCCTAGGGTTATGATGAGGGTGGATTTATCTGTGGTTCCGAACATTCTACGTAGTGTTTCTACTGGTCCTGCGTGGCCTCCTTCTGGGATGGGATATGGTATATCTTCTGCTACAAAGTAGTCTATTGCCGCCATGGTGAGACCGATGGCGCCCCAGATGATGAATGTGGCCCTCCAACCAAATCTGGACCCAAGTATGCTCGAAGTTAGGTAACTGATGGCCATTCCCATGTCTCCTCCTAATCCCTGGATTCCCATGTATCTGCCACGGCTCTCGTCGCTGACTAAGCTCATATGGGCGTAGCCGCATGGATGGTAGAGGCTTGCCCCCATTCCCAGTGTAATGAGTCCTATCGCTGCTACAGGTATATTGGGGCTGATGCCTATGAGAATACTTGATCCTCCACATAGTAGCATGCTCAACATTATGAGAGTTTTTTTACTATAGCGGTCTGCTATGAATCCTACTGGTAGACTCAACCATCCGTAGAAAAGAGATACTAGGCTTGCTAGCATTCCTACTGTGGTTATGTCTCCTAGTTCTCCGCCTAGAATAGGGATCATTGCTGGCAGTAATACTAGGTAGGCGTGCATTATGCCGTGGCTTGCTGAGATGGTTACAATGGTTCTGTCTTCAGTGTTCATGGTGTTTACCTTGATGTCTTTGATAGTCGGCGTTTTGGTATTTAATCCTTGACTGTTTTGGTGGCAGCTGGTGGGACTTTGTGTGTTTTTTCTCTGGGTGGTGGCGTTTAAATTAATTTGAGTTTGTGTAACTGGTGTATTCTTATATCTGTTTATGGTATTGGGTTTGAGGAAGGGGTTTTGGGATCGTTTTCCCGCTTTTTCCCCTACCCTCACTTCTATGTGAATAGAACTGAGAATTATGGGAACTTCATTAGTTTAGCGGTTATCTGCTGATGTATATTAGGGTGAATGAGGCGATGCATGTGAAGAAATCGGGTAGCATGGCGAATGGTCCTAGACCTGATGCCCTGTAGCCAGCAACTCCGATTAGTAACGGGTTTGAGGTTAATGCGTATAATAGCAGGGCGATTGAAAAGATCAACAATCCGAGGCTGAACTCTAACCCCGTGTCTGAGTATACCTTCCAGTAGATCGAGGACAAGGTTATCAACAGAAATGCGTTGACGCTGGCTAACACAGCTTTAATCTCGTAGTATATCCTATAATCCCCAAGTCGGTGTACACCCATACCATGTCCCATGGTATACCCGGTCTGGGACGCGATGTAATAAGCAATAACACCCACTACTACTGTTACTAGGATAATGCTGGATAGAGACTTATCCTCCTTCATCTAAATCATCCTCCTCTTTATCCTTTTTACCTTTATTCCCAATTTTCTCCCAAATCTCCTCAAAGTAATCATAATTCTCCAGTAACTCACTAGTCAAAAGATACGCCATACCATATCCCTCACCAAGGGTTGTAATCATCTTATTCTTCTCCAATACCTCAAG
The DNA here is from genome assembly GCA_014729945.1 of Candidatus Bathyarchaeota archaeon. The sequence goes on along the minus strand of WJJC01000066.1, from coordinate 26,450 downwards.
ATGGTGCCTTATGGTGCTGTAATCTAGTTCCAGCTCTTTGCTTAGTTGATGCGCGTTCATCGGGGCTTCGGATAGAGCGTTAATGATCCGTGCCCGGTTCAAACCACCCCTTGTTCCACCTATAATCCACTGGATAATATAGTTGAAATAATTCTTTCTGGGCGGCGTCAATATATTCTCTAATCTGTTCAGGTGACAAAAAACCCTTCGATTAGATCATACACAGATTCCGGGGTAATTCAATAAATATTTGGGAATAACTTGGGACCAACCTTGGAAAATTGATTAAATACACCATTCAGATGCATTGAATAGAGATGAAAAAAGAAATGAGTAAAAGAAACATGAAAGCACTCGGCTTACTACTCGTGGTCGCCATAGCTTTAGGTGGAATCAGTTTTGTATACGCACAAACTAATTCAACCAACGAGATAACATGCCAGGGCAATGGCCCTCAGAGCCTTTTAAACGGTAATGGGTTCTGGGGTCAACTAACGGAAGAACAGAGGGATGATCTTTACGCTGAAGCTCAATCCATGCTAGATAGTGGTTCAACTCCTGAAGAGATCCGGGAGATGAAAGCAAGTATGCTGGTTGAGTGGGGCATTGAGGCTCCACTATGGAGCGGACCACACAACGGTGAATCCGGTCCTCACGGTAATATGTTCCGTGATGGCACAGGTAGAGGCAGCCAGTATCGTAGCGGCGGAGCTAGAGGTAATCATTACAACGGAAACTGTCCCTACACAAACTAAATCCCGGGATCAATATCCCTTTTTTTAAAATACCCCCTCTTTAACTATATATTCTATTGTGACTATATTTATCAATATACTTTATTGTACCAAACTATTTATTATAAAATGTATGGTTCTTGTCCTAGTCAGATAGTAATCTATAGTAGCTATGGGATTATATATGTTTAAGACTAAAAAATGGTATGACGATATCCCGGTACTCTCTGATAAAAGAGTACGTGTTGGTGTTTCACTTTTTCTAAGTATATTCTTCTTTATCTCAAGCCTTGAAGGGGTTAAAACTGGCTTTAAATTAATTTTCGCTGAGTGGCAGTCAATTATCCTAGGAATGGTGACCTCAGAAACAGCTGCAGTAACTGGACTAGCCCTTGGTATTCTGGGTACAGCATTAGTACAGAGTAGTAGCGCCGTGGTAGCCACCACTATGGTGAGTATGTCTGGAATGGTAGCAGGTGGGTTACCTCTCGAAAACGCGATTCAATTCGGTGTCCCCATGGTGCTCGGCGCTAATATTGGAACCACCGTTACAAACACAATAGTAGCCTTCGGTATAGAACGAGGGATGACAATGGATGAATTCAAAGAAACAATCCCCGGTGTAATAGTTGACGACGTATACGAAGCCCTAACAATAACAATTTTCTTTGCATTAGAGCTCTCATTTGGCTTAATTAGTAAAATCGTGTTAAGACTAGGCGATTTCTACACTAATGTACTTAAACTCGAGGGTTTTTTCGCAAGCTTTGAGGACAGCCTTATTGACATCATAATCAAAGAACCGATAATAAACCCGATGAAAGGAATGTTGGTTAATCTAATTGGTGCTAGAGCTGGTGGAGTGACTTTATTCATCTTCTGGTTCATAGTTATCATTCTATCCATGAACCTGATAACCAAGAACCTTGAGAAAATGATTGAGCTTGAATGGGAGGACCGGGTAAAAGCAGCCTTCAATAATCCAGTGAGAGGCTTTTTCACCGGATTCGCAGTAACTTTCCTTGTGGGAAGTAGCAGCATCGGTAGCAGTCTAGTAATACCCTTCCTTGCTACCAAAGTTGTTGATCTTAAGACCGCATACCCATATCTTGTTGGTACTAACATGGCAACCGCCGTTGACCTTTCTCAGATCTATGGATATATGGCTGGCGGTGTCACAGGTATGATTCTGGGAAGTGCTCACGTTTTACTTAACCTCATGGCGATGACTCTTTGGTTAATATCCCCCTTGAGATTTGTACCCGTAGCAATCGCTGAGTGGTTAGGAGCTAAAATAACTAAAAACCAGAATGTTGCCTTCGCATTGCTTGCCTGGGTTGTCGGAGTGTTCTTTGTGGTGCCAATTCTTATAATCTATTTATTGTAGGTGTACATTGTGAGAGAAAGAATTCTAAGATGGTTCGGGGACCGGAGAAATGAAAAAGTCCTCGAGATGACCTATGAGCATCTTGAGTTGACCACTAAGGCAGTTTATCAACTGTATGAGATGGTGCAGAACATAGTCGAGGAGCCTGAAAGAAAGAAACCCCATTATGGAACAATTAGCCGTTATGAGATGCAAGCAGACAAAATAAGAAGAGATATGGTAAACGAGCTAAGCAAAAGAGATCTTTATCCCAATGAACGCGATGACTTGATAGAACTAGTCAGAGCTGTCGACTGGATCGCAGACCTATCGAGAGAAGCAAGCAGACTTTTAGTGATTATCCCCTTTGAAAAGTTACCAGAAAGCTTCAGGGAATCAATAGAAACTATGTGTAGAGAAAACTATGCCACTGTAAGGGTTTTATCCCAATGTATACACGAGTTATCAAGGAACCCCCAAAAAGCGCTTGATCTTGCTGACCAGGTTGAGTTATTCGAAGAGGATATGGATGATTTATTCGGTGAGGCTAGAAATCAATTAGTTATGATGGATGAAGGAGAACTTACTAGGAGCGCATTGATACTGGTTAATGAACTCATAGAATCCATCGAAGAAGCATCTGACTGGTGCGAAAACTCGGTTGATGTTGCTAGAGCTATAGCGATTAGAGTGATATAATGTTAAAAAAATATGGGATGTGTACATAAATGGCGAGAAGACTATTCGGAAGATTGGGCCCCAACAGAGGGGCCAACGTACTAGAGATGGTGGAGAAACACCTAGAGTTAACAGAAAAAGCGGTCCAAAGCCTCCAGACCATGGTTGAAGCAGCAAGTAAAGACGGTCAAGAATCAGGAAGCAACATATTCACAGATATTAGCAGGTTTGAGAGAGAGGCTGACGAGCTTAGAAGAAACATGGTGGAGGAGTTAACCAAGGGTGAGATGTATCCTGAAGAAAGAGATGATCTCATGGAGCTTGTCAGGGCAGTTGACTGGATAGCTGACTGGTCTAAGGAGGCTGGTAGGATACTGCGAACAATCCCCTTCGAGAAGGTGACCGATAACCTCAAGGACTCGGCTTTCAAAATGGTGAAAGCTAACGTGGATTGCGTTAAGGTATTGATCAAAAGCATTGATGCTTTACCGCGAGACCCCAATAAGGCATTAAGTCTCGCTGATGAAGTAGAGATGTTGGAGGAAACAATAGATGATCTTTATGGTGAGGCTCGTTTCTATTTCGCTGAAGATGAACTAACCGAGTTTAAGACCGGTCAGTTAATAATGATAAACGAGTTCTTTGATGCTCTTGAGACCATTGCAGACTGGTGTGAGAATACCGCGGACATAGTAAGAGCCATCGCCGTAAGAAGGCATTAAACCATTTTAATATTTTCTAGGACTTGGTTTGATATTTATCTGACTCTGATTTTCTAGTTATCTTTTTCGGCTAATTGTTCTGCTTTTTGAGCTTGGCTTATAGCCATCTTCTGGAGATGTACCAGTGGTCTTTTCAATGTACGCGCCCACTTATTGTACCAGTGACATTTTTTCCAGTTGCCTCCAAGACAGAAAGTACTAAAATGCAGCCTAGTTATAGGTCGTTTACACTCTTTGATGCGTGGACATACCCCGTGTTTTCCCCTTGAGACTTTTCTGGGCATACTCACTCAGTCATGAATAATAGCGAAACGCGACCTATATTGTTTAGGTAAGGTTGTTTTTTAATTTATGCTGCTTCGAATCTGCATAACCCTATGCGTTTAAACCTGACATTGGTCTCCCAGTAAACATCATTTCGAATATAATAGAACGTTACACCATTGGGCTCCATGTAGACCTTGGATATATTCAACCTCTCAATGGTGTTTTTGAAGACTGTGAGATTACCCACGTTAAAGCTGGTTACCTTATGGTCCATTTCTCTAACCTCTAAATTATACCCAGAGAACCCATGGATGACCTCGTCCCTCGCCTTTGCCTTATTCACGTTACATGTATGTGTAAGCACTGATCCACCTACTATGAGTAAAATTGTTGCTATTATCAGATATTTACTGTTGGCTTTCGTGAGCAGGTGTCTAGATACTAAACCATCTTGTGTTATATCAGATCCAAATAACCCATTTGGGGCGAACATCAACACAAGAACAATAATCATGGTGGGTACAAGTATTCTAAACATACCTACCCACACTCCTATGATGCTCTGACCCCAGGTGACTAACATTATCTCCGCGAGACCCGTCAACAATCCTCCTATAAACGCTCCCCTGTAACTGTCAATTCCACCAAGCAAAGCAGCGGCAATAATAGAAATCATAATCCATGAACCACTTAAAGGCGTAAGATGGAACCACATAGTCATTATCGCACCTGATAAACCCGATAAACCACCAGCGAGGACCCAGATACCACCCCTACTTCTTGTAGGGTTGATGCCCTGAACCTGAGCTAACTCAACATCATCCAAAACCGCTCTGACGGAGCACCCAAATCTAGTTGATTTGAAGATATGTCTGATTAATAGAAATGATGATATAGCTAATATTGCTGATACTGGAAAAACGCTATAGATTTCTCCGATTTTGAAATCATATTGACGAAGCATTATGTTTGTATGGGGAACCTTGATGTATTTATGATAAATTTGGATCAAGGCTTCTAACAGTATCCCCAATCCAATGGTGCCAAGGTAATCTCAACCAGTGATCTTCCTTTTATCATCAACGGCTCGATGATGAACGTATTGATTATTAACGCCAGTATTGAGCCTACTAGAAACGCGGTGGGAAAAGCGAGATACACTGGATTATGGAGGATATGTTTACTTGTATAAGCTGTATAGGCTCCTATGGGCATGAGTGTTCCAAGTGCATAGTTAGGTACCTTTGTTAATCTGTACATCAAGGAGAACGCTTCTGTGAGTAATATCAGGGCGGATGCATATGTGAATGCAGCCATCCATAGTTGATTCATATACAGATCAAACTAACAACGTCAACCATATAAGGTTAACGATGAGAATTAGTCTATCTGAAACCACATGAACCAAAAAAACACAGCAACCAAAAAAACGATATAATTACCGGTGAATTTAAATACCAAAAGACCCCAAAACACGTCAAGTTTTAATAAAAAAACCCCATATGATGTGCTTGAAGACTATGTCAGCATCAACACTACGAAACAAAATCGGAGTCCTACTACTAGATGGACCAATGTCCCTAAAAGAGATAGCCGATGAATTAGACGTCAAAGAAAAAAAAGCATTCACCCTACTAAAAAAAATGTTCAAAGACGAGCGGATAAACAGCTTCAAAGCCGACGACGGTCAACGAAAATACCGAATAACAGAGAAAGAAAGAGAGAAAGCCGAGAAGCGGAGAGCACGAGCAGAGAAGAGAGCAGCCAAGAAAAAATCCAAATAATCCATAAACCGGCTCCTGCATAGTGTTTTATGTCCTACCCAATTAGAATACGGTATGTCAAAATATGGAATAACCCATGAATCAGGAACCCTAAAGCGGGTAATGGTTCATCACCCCGGAAAAGAACTGAAGCTAGCCAACGATGACCAAGTTGCACACCACTTTGATCAACCAGTAGATGTAAAACGCTTCATCAACGACCACCAGGAACTCGTGAACGCTTTACGAGAAGCCGGAGTAGAGACCCTGCTTGTACGTGACCTTATCGCGGACAATGAAGAAGCACTAGAACAGAGCTACAAGACACCCAACCTAGTGTTCGTCAGGGATAGCAGCACCATGACCAACAATGGTGCCCTTCTATTCAAGATGGGGCTACCCAGTAGACGACTAGAGTCCCCAATCATAAAGGCAGCTCACCGGGCTAACGATGTACCCATCGCAATGGAGATGCATGAGCCTGAGAGCTTCGAGGGAGGAGGATTCGCCTTACTAGAGGACAGGGTCGCTGTCGCTGGTCTATGTGACAGAGCAACACAGGGCGCGTTAAACCAGATGAGCGACTATCTTCTGGAAAACAATCTGGTAGACCTGTTCATCCAGCTCAACATGCCACTTGGCATCGTACACATTGACGGTGAGTTCAGTGAACTCCCCGGAAAAGTAGCTTTAATCCACCCCGAGGTAATGGAGAACGTCCCTACTTTGTTCAAGACAAGTAATGAGACTTGGAGAGGAAGCTTCACCGAGTGGCTACGAGAAAAAAACTGGGACCTCCTAGAGATAAACGACCAAGAATGTATTGATATGGCTGCAAACTTCCTTACAATAGACAAAGACCTAGCGTTTCACTACACCGGTAACCCGAGGGTTATGCGGGAATGCCGTGAACGTGGAATCGAGGTAATCCAGATCCCCGGTGAAGAGATGCGAAAAGGGATGGGCGGTATACACTGCATGACCTGCCCCATATATAGAACCTAAATTACTCTTCATCATCGTAGATGAGTTTAAGCTCCTGGAAACTGAGCTTCTCCCCGTTCTCCATCTTCTTAATAGCCGCCTGCTTCCTAGCCTCAGCCCTCTCCTGGGCGTTCATCTTACGTAGCTTAGCTAGTCTTTGATCATGAGCTTTAAGTCCATCCCTTAAAGCATTGATCTCGGGCATAATTACGCTGAGCTCGCTCTTAATCTCATCAGCCTCTTTAATCTTCTCCACGTAGCGTTTATGAGCGGCGTCCGCCATCTCTTGTTCTTTATCCGCTTGCTCGTAGAATAGAATCATTCGTTCATGGTGTTCCTGGCTCTTCTCAGCCAACTGGTTTATCTCGTCTCTGAGAGTATTAATATCTGCTTCCGTGGTTTTTTTATCCGCGAGGTAATCCTTTTTTACATCCTTCTTCTCTTCGATTCCCTTGAATTCTTCAAGAGTCTTCCTGAGATCGGAGGCCCGCTTAACCAGCTCTTCTTCTCTGCCTAGCATCTCCTGTGTGGGCGTGGTCATTACCTCCCACTCGATGCGTTTGAGGTCTTCCTGAACTTTCTTCTTACTGGGTAATCCCCGGTACTCTTTCCTAAGAGCCCTATCCGCTTTTCTAAGCTCCTTGTTTTTCTCGGATAATTCGTCAAAGAGAGGTCCAAGGCTCTGTTTTATCTCCTGTACCTTGGCGTTGATCCTATCCCTCTCTTTCCTATGCTTGTGAGCTTGTTCGCGTGTGGCTCTAGCTTTCTTATTCAGACGGTCTCTCTCGTCTCTGATTTTACTGATCTTCTCAAATAACTGGTTTCTCTGTTCTCTTAATTCAGCTGCCTGTTCTTCCAGTTCATCAAGTTTGTTTTCGTTTACAGACATATGGACGTGCACCGTACAGGTTTTCTCGTCTAACGCTGTAGAGAATTAATACTAATCTAAAAGGGCTTCTATACATCAGTAGTTACTTTCATAACAACCCGGGTACCAATGATGTGTATGAAAGTATTAGGCATAGTGGCTGGGCCCCGTAAAAATGGAAACACAGCTAGACTAGTTAAGGAAGTAGTTAAGGGTGCAGAGGAAGCTGGAAATGAGACCACCCTGTTTTATCTAAGCGAATTGGATCTTAATCCCCTTGAAGCTAACGAAGATGGATACGTTTATCCTGATGACGGTTTCACGAAGTTAATGCCTCACTTGGAGTCTATGGATGCCATGGTTCTGGGCACCCCAATTTACTATGATCACGTTAGTTCACGAGCCAAGTTGTTCATCGATAGACTCTATTATTACAGTAAGAGTCATGGAGCCGAGTACCGGAAACGAATAAAGGATGATATAAAGTTCATCAGTGTCTTCACCTGTGGCTGGGATAACCCAAATGTCTATGGTGAAGTAGTTGAGTGGCTGAACGATAGGATGAGTCACTACTGGAACATGGAGGTTCATGGGTCTCTTAAGGCGCATGGAACAGGTAACAATCCCGTGAATGAGAATGAGGACTTACTGGATAAGGCTAGGGTTTTAGGTAAAAGCCTCTAACCAGTTATTTAATTTGTTTTTCCACGTAACCTGATAAAAGTGGGGGCGTAATATATGGTATCTTTGCGATGTCATCTGTCCGTATATATTTTACTTGTGTCTGATGCCAGAAGACAGGTGCCTGGTTCTCCGTCACCCGAACAACATAGTGGTGATTGACTATAAACGGCTCATTTTTATGCATGTATCCTTCTTGTGCTGAGTATCTGACTTGGAAAACCTCTTGGCTAAAATCACTCATGTCGATACCTTCTACTCTAGGTTCAGGTGGGTTCAGCCACGGGATTAGATCTCTTATATCAAAGCCCATTATTCTCCAGAGGAAACTGAATGGCCCCCTAGGTAATTCGTTGCTTAGGGGTTGATCATAGCTAGATAAATGGCTGTTTGATTTACCCAGCGAACCGTTCATTGTATAAGTTAGCCAGTTCCACTCCCAACTTGATGAAGAATAGTTGGATCCAGGTATTAGACGTTGATTTATTGAGACATCATACCAGTCATATTCTGTATTATCATCGACAAGATTTAGGACCTCCATCTCTGTCTCGATGAAACCATATGGTTCATGATACTCAATAATGGTGATAATACTCTCAACAATGTAATCTTCGAGAAGGGGTTTCCCGGCGCTCTCTTCAATCCAGTTACTGATTTTATCTTGGAGTCTTTCATGGTAACTAATATCGTATATTCTTAACTGGTGTTCAATTGTCTTGTTCCCCGTCTCTTGGACCCAGAAGCCGCTCACCACGAGTCCAGTGCTCGACTCTGTCCTATTCGTGATCACAAAACTTGGATCAAATACATCACTTAAACTGGAAATATCTTCCCCGTATAGAACCACTGGAGTATTGCACTGTATTAAATTCTGGATCTTTGATTGATTAAACTCGCTGCTTGAAACCATAGCCATCTCAAGCTCTTTACTATCAGCAAAAACAGTCATCTGGGACCCGATTAGAAGTAAGGACAGACCCATAATTACCCCATATTTCAAGGTTAAATCAACTCAATTCGTCTCTGCTTATAGATGTTTAGACCCATAGCATGATTTCCCATACTCTCTTAGAATAATCTTTATTTGATTGCCCATACCATAGTTGTTGCACACCGCCTTGGTAGCTCAGAGGTAGAGCGGCAGCCTTGTAAGCTGTTGGCCGCGGGTTCGAATCCCGCCCGAGGCTCCATTCTAAAAATTATTTCTTGGATTTTTTGCTTTGCTTTTTCTTCTTGTCTTCCTTGTGTTTCATACGTTTATGTTGCTCCATACCGAATTGAGAGTTAAATGTCCTGCCGCATATGGGACATGGGACTGCGACCATCTCAAGCTCGATGTTTTTCCCCATCAAGTCTTTCTGGAGCTGTTTCATCAGCTTCTCTCCCTCAGTGTATGAGACTCTCTTATCCGTCTTTACCTTGATTCCCACGATTAGGTTGAATTTTCTGTATTCTTTCTCGTCTCTCTCCATTCCAACGGAGTTTACTACGCCTAGTATCTTGTCTTCTTGCGCCATTTTGTCACCTAAAGGGATATTCATCAATGATAATGTGGTACAGATTATAAAATCATACCCATTAAATTGAATAATCCATTTATTTGAGACAATTCTAATGAACGGAAAACCGTTGCTAGAATCCTATAGATGTTGCTTTAAGCGATAAAATACATTGAAAAAGGGAAATATTCATGGAGTTCAATGTTGAGGAATGGGGATCGAGACCAAAAGTCGGTAAGGGTTACGCTTCGGATGTTAACGGTAAATGGTGCAGCTTTCTTGAAACAAAAAAGGGTGCCTATCGTGGAGATCATATTCATCCCTATGATCAATACACTGTGCTTCTCGGAGGCTCAGCCATAGTGATTAAAGAAATAGATGGCGAACTAGAGGAACACCTCCTTGAAGAGAACATAGTACATAAGACTCACAAGGGATTAGCTCACATCCTTGTAGCATTGGAAGACACGGTACTATACGAGTGGTGGGATGGACCATACGAGGGTGAACCTTGCCTAGGAGTATTCGATGAATACAAGAAGGACAGAGTAGATCCAAGAGACTAATTTTATTTTCACCCTATGGTTTATACGGTATTACTACAACCCCTAAATATGAAACCTGAGGACTTTTTCAAGTTCAATACTGAAAGCGGTGAATGGAGCAACATAAACGTGGATTACCGTTTCGTATTAATAGGTGAAACCATGATCCACAGCATAGTGGAAAACCTAACTGAACACTTCGGTAGCGCAACAGGTGTATTCATGTACCAGAGTGGTCTAGGTGTGGGGATAAGTTACGGAGAGCTTCTGAAAAATGCTCCAAACAAGTTAGAGGGGTTGAAGAATATCTTTGAGAACATATATATGGCTGGATGGGGCTCGATGACTATCGAGAACTCTGACATAGATCCCCTAGAAACAGATGAAATAACTATAATTGAGGAGAATGGCTTCTTCACAAAAATGGGTATGAAGGAAGAGCTGGAGAACCTGAATCCATTCACTAAAGGGTTTCTAACCGGTATCTTTGATGCAACTAACGGAAAAGAACATACCTGTGAGATGGAGATCGTTAGTGAAAAGCCATTGAAATGCCGTTACACTATCACGACTATTCGTTAGAGTTTTTTTCCTGCTCTCTTTTACCGTAGCTAACCACTAGGTCCACTAGTTTCTTGGAGTCTATCTCGGCTCTGCTACGCCAGTCAAGGTACAGCATACCCTGGTCATCCTCACCAAGATATCCCTGATTGATATAACGATCAATATTGAGTTTCACCCTCCACCCCGGAAGCTTCTCCTCCAAGACCCTCTCCACGTCTTGTCTGGTGGATTTCCCCTGCTTGGAGATAATATAAGCAACGGATACAGCTAATCCAGCGATATCATCTATACGCCACCCAATGGTCTTGGCTGTCTTCTGATCCACGGTACCCCTCATGGTGATATAGTACCTGGCATCCTGAAGCTGAGAACTGGTGGGGTCAACGATATCCGGGTCGTCAAGTACTCTGTTGACCTGGAGGTCAAATGGTTGGAGCTGTTTATCCAGTACCTCAAGGATGTTCTGCCAATCAGATCCCAGTTCTTTACGTAGCTCCCAGCCTCTAACACCGGGTAATTTATGATGCGTGAAGAATAGTAGATGCACTGCGTCCTTGAGTTTACGTTGATAATGCTGTTCTGCCTTGCTCACTCGTTTCGCCAAAGTTTCCACTCCTCATAGTCTACTAATACCGGTAGGCTTACTTTTCCCTGCTCAGGGTCCGGTATGGGCTCCTCTTTATGGAAAATAGTGTATTCATCCATTAACTGGTCCCACTCGACGCCCGCGTACCCGTAACTCACCATGAATACGGTTAGATATGCCCTGTTAACAGTATCCTCGTAGGTATCTGCACCGATCCAGTCCCAGTAATCGATATCTCCACCGGATCCCACCTTCTCCTCAAGCTCCTTCCAGAGTTTCTCTATCACTTCAGTGAATCCTTCCTCTGGCAGTAACCCCATACGCCGCACCTCGTCACGGGTGGTCCTGCCTGTCTCCCTCTCCTCTACCTCCTCGTCTTGCCATCTCTCATCGATGGGAACGAGGTCCCCCCAGTACCCGAGGCTGGCTCCCAGAGTGCCTGCGCTCATCTGTTCCAACTCCACCAATGGGTGCCATGTTCTGAGGAATAGATCCGCGATGGCTCCAATGTCCAATGCTAATAGGCTCTGGCTCAGCATGAATGGATCCTTGTATAGTGTAGTGGATTTGTGCTCTATCCACTGGTTCTGGCGTTCAAGCACGTTACTGAGTTCTCTCAGCGCCTCAGCGTCTAGGCAGAAATCCTTAGGGTTCTTAATGTTAGGATAATGTTTCTTGATGACACTCATAACATAGTCGAAGTCGATGTCAAATGGCTCTATCTTTCCACTCTGAACCATCTTGCATAGGTTTATGACGCTCTCAAGCTCGCTCATCTTATTCCTCCACTACCGTGGGCTCTGAGATCGTCTCCGTCTTGTGAACCATGATGATATGAACATCTTTCCCTTTGAAAGTAATCTGGCTGGGGGTTATAGCCATATACTGGTCATCGGTGCCCTCCATAGTCTGAACAATGAACTCACTAACAGCCTCCTTGTTCTGGGGATCCATGTGGAGGTCGAACTCGTCAACAGCCCTGAAGGGGCTCAATACATTCTGCTGTAGTGAGAGCAGGAACGCCATAACGCTGCTGCTCCGCTCTCCACCACTATGCGTGTACGGGTCGAGTCGGCTGGGCGGGGCACCCTTGAACCCCACGAATATCTCTAATCCAGCTTCTTCGATGTCGTGGCTGTCGATTAATCTGACTTCTCCGTTTGCCTGAAGTCTCTTGAGTAACTGCTTATATCGTATATTAACGTCGTCGAGGAGTTTCTCTGTTACCTGTCTCCATTTCTTGTTTCGTTCCTCGATCTCTTTGAGTATTTTACGTCGGTTTTCTTTAACTTCCTCGATCCGCTGCTGTATCTCTCTGAATGTCTCGTTGTAGCTCTCGTACATTTCCTCTGCTTCATCAGGTATATTGGACATCCCCATGAGGATTCCCTGAGTCTTTCTTATCTCGTTAAGTATCTCTTCCCCGGTTCTCCCTGTCTCGATCCGCTGCCCTTTGATTAATGCCTCCGCCTCAGCGTCCTTCAGGTCACGGTTAGCCCTATCCAACTCTGCCTTTAGCACCTCAACTCTGCGGTTCAGGCGTTGGCGTCGATCCTTCAGTAACGCCAGGTTGATTCTACTGTCGATGTACTGATCATTGGCTTTATCGATTCTCCCACGCAGTTGATTTATCTCTGTTACTAGTTTCTGGGCTTCTTCCTCTGCCGTGGTTAACCGCCGTGTATACGTCTCTAACTGGGTCTGGATCGTGTTCCTCTGGGCGTTAAACTGGTTGCTCAGGCTCTCGTAGGTTTCTACCTGTGTCTCTTCTAGCTCCTCGAAGAGCTTGAAGTAGTCATCCAGCTTAGTGGGCCCTAATTCAAGCTGGTTTAAAAGATTCTTGTAGCTGTTTTCGAAGCGTCTTCTCTGTTGATTACTCTCTAGTATATTGTCTTCTAGCTGGCTAAGTCTGTCTTTAGCTGTGTTGATGCTGTGCTCGCTTACCCCGACGATTCTCTCTGATTGGATACGTTTCTCGATGAGGTCTTCTCGGTGGGTTCTTAGATTCTGGAGCATTTGCTCGCTGTCCACTATTAGCTTGGTGTTCTGCTCCGTCTCCTCCTCGGCTTCAAACAGCTCCTTTTCTGTATCCTTTACCTGTTCTTGGAGTTTCTCCACCTGTTCCTCCATGGACATTACCCTGCTCCAAGCCATCTCCTGCTGGAGGAAGGTCTGTCTCTTCTCTAACTGCTTTTTCTCCTGAAGGCGTTCATTCTGTTCACGCCAATAATTTAGTGTCTCCCTTGCTTGATTTAACAAGTTGCCGAGGCTCTCTTCCTCGCTCAGTACCCCACTGAGTTTTTTCTTCGCCTCTATCACGTCTTCTCGGAAGGTATCAAACCCGACTGCTTCCTCCAATATCTGAAGTCTCTCCTTGGGGTTTATGTTAGCGAACTTGCTGGGCATGGCTTGATGCATGATTATCAGCATATTAGTGGGGTCAAAGCCATATGTTCTCAGAAGCCCCATTACCTCAGCCTTGGTCACGTTTCTCTGGTTGACCCTGAAACCATATTTTCCATCGACCCTCAGGGTTCTTGTGAGTGTAATCTCATCCATATTATACTGGGGTACTGGTCTGTAACCTTTCTCCCCAACCGTGTTATCCAGAATCAGTGTGACTCTGGCTGTCTCGCTACCCCATCTGATGAGGTCGCTGAGTTTCTTTGATCGTTCTGTATAAGTGTCTCCGAGGGCGACGCATATCCCCAGTAGTAGACTGCTTTTACCGGAGCCGTTGGGTCCGCAGACTACGTTTACCCCTTCTTTCAGGGGTACTCTGGCGTACTCGTATGACATAAAGTTCTCTAGTATTACCTCACGGATGAGCATCGTTTTTCCTCGGACTCTGTCTTCTTAGCTTAGCCTCATTTTTAAAGATTGACTAAAGGAATCGGGTTTCCGGGTACAATAAAGTATTAGTTAACTGGTGTCATCGGATCTATTTCTGGTTCATTTGCTGCGTTTCTTGTGAATATATAGTATTGATCATTTATTGAAAAAAGGTAATAACCCCATACACCTATTCTAACCCATGATAGAGTTAAATGAAGCTCAAGAAGAACGAGCCATGAGGCTTCACAGGGAAGCCATAATCGTTGACACCCACTGTGACACACTGGGACACTTCCTTAAACAGCCTTGGCCACTACCAAAAGCACGTACACTAGGAGAAAGAAGCGAGAGAGGACACTTGGATCTTCCACGGATGATTGAGGGTGGGGTTACCTGCCAGACATTTGCCATATACACTGGTAGAGCACCCATTGTACCAGACGCCACGTTAAGGGCTCTTCAGATGGTGGATAAGTTTTATACCCAGATCGATGACAACTCCGAGATAATGTCAGTAACAACTCACGGTGAGATAGTGCAAGCTAAAAAGAAGGGGAGAGTATGTGGATTACTCAGCATCGAGGGAGCGGAGCCCCTAATGGGGGATATCGCCTTGTTGAGAGTCTTCTACAGGCTCGGCGTAAGGATGCTAAGCTTCGCGTGGAACTATAGGACCCCGTTCGCGGATGGGTTAGGAGCCAAACGAGCTGAGAGCAAGCTACCTGAGTTAGGCGTAGAGGCTCTTGAGGAAATGAATAAGCTGGGTATGATCTTCGATGTAAGCCACCTTGCTGACAGCGTTTTTTGGGATGTAGCTGATATTATGGATGGTCCTTTCATCGCCAGTCATAGTAATGCTAGGGCTATCTGTGATCATCCTCGTAACTGCACTGATGATATGATTGAGGCGATAGCTGATCATGGTGGTGTTCTTGGTATGAACTATGCTCCAGCTTTCATTAAGAAAGGCGGAGAAGATGTCACCATTAATGATATGGTTGATCACATTGACCACATAGTAGAACTGGTTGGACCCGACCACGTGGGTCTGGGCTCGGATTTTGACGGTATAGGGGAGCCACCAGAGGGTTTGGAGAGTGTTGATAAGACACCTAACGTTACCCGTGTTCTTGTTCAGCGTGGTTACAGCGACGAGGATATAATGAAGATTCTCGGCGGTAACCATATGCGGGTCTTCAAAGAGGTTATAAGTTAATCTCATGTGGTGGCTATGCAGCCACTGCATCCATGTTTTTTCTTGAATGGACAATCAGTGCACTCTGCTCCACATGGCGGGGTGTCAGATGTTTTTATCTCTCTGGGTTCTTCAGGGTAGTAGACTTCATCTATTAGTATGGTTTCTGAGTCACTATCTGGAAATAGTTCCGAGTAGTTTATCCACCACTCTAGTTCCTCGGGGGCCATGAACACGGAGATTATCTTTCTTCCACTCAGACCATAGGCTAGTAGATGGGGGCAGTCCTTGAATCGTCTGGCCTCCTCCATGGCTGCTTCACGGGATTTCTTCTCTCTGATTACTACTGAGGCTTTGTATCCTTCAACGGACATGGTAATTTGTTAATCTCCTATGTTTTAGAAATTGCTATATCTCCACAGGGTGTTTCTTTTAATATGAGTGCAGGATTTCATGGTTCAAAGTATTGCTGGATGAATGGTAAAGTCATACCCACCAGTGAAGCGCTGGTTTCACCTATGGAAAGTATCCATCTGGGCATATTTGAGGGTATAAAGGCTTACGCTGCCGGTGATGTGCTTAGTAAGGGTGAGCTGAACATCTTCGGCTGGGATCAGCATATTGACAGGCTCTGGAGAAGCGCAGAGGTTAACGGTTTGGCTATGCCTTACACTCGGGATGAGTTACTGGCGACTGTGCGGGCGTGTATAATCAGGAATGACTACGATGAGAACACGTATATCCAGCCAAGGATCTGGCCGAAGGGCTCTTGGGGTAGCGATGACAGTCACGTAGTGGTACCCGTTTGGCCCTTTGAGACGCTATTGGGCAAAGATAACCCAAAGTTCGCTGAGGAGCGTAGGTTTATGGTGAGCAGCTGGACACGGATCAGCAGTGATGCTATGCCACCTCAGGCTAAGAGCTGGGCGAATTATTTGAACAGTATGCACGCGATCCGTGAGGCTAGGCGCTGTGGGTATGATAACGCGATTTTCCTTGATAGACGTGGGTTTGTCTCGGAAGCTACTTTGGCATGTTTAATGATGGTTCGAGATGGAAAGGTAATTACCCCGCCTGTTACCGCTAGCATACTGGAGTCTGTTACCCGAGGCGCGTTTATCGAGTTTATACCAGATCTAGGCTACCCGGTTGAGGTAAGAGATGTTACCCGTGTAGATCTCTATGCATGTGATGAGGTTTTCCTCTGCGGAACTGGAGGCGAGTGTACACCAGTCACCAGTGTTGATGACATAAAGTTCGGGAACGAGTACCCTGGACCTATAACAACCGAGGTAGCGGAATACTACTCCGAGATATTGGCAGGTAACGTACCCAAATACAGGAACTGGTTAACCCCCGTTTAGTCTATTTCCTCGTTTCTCAGCAGTAACGCGTTTGCAACTACAATTATTGAGCTTGCTGACATTATTAGTGCACCCACTTCCGGTCTCAGGGTAATATTCCATGGCATCAGTACCCCTGCTGCTACAGGTATAGCTATCGCGTTATACCCTGAAGCCCAGAATAGGTTCTCCCTCATCTTCTGCATAGTAGCTTTACTCAACCTGATAAGTTTCAAGACGTCACTCGGCTCATTTTTAATCAAGACAATATCCGCGGACTCAATAGCCACATCTGTACCCGCGCCAATGGCTATTCCAACATCTGCCTGTACGAGAGCAGGCGCATCATTGATACCATCCCCCACCATGGCCACCTTTTTACCCGCATCCTGAATCTTTTTCACCTCACTAGCCTTATCCTCGGGCAGGACCTCTGCTAGGTAGTCATCTATCCCGGCTTTCTCTGCGATTGCCCGGGCTGTGCGCTCGTTGTCTCCCGTTATCATAATTATCTCTTTACCTAACGCATGTAGCTCTTCTATAGCCTTGAGACTACTATCTTTCAACTCATCCAAGAATGCGACAATCCCCACCACTTCGTCCTCGATTGCAATATAGCTCAGAGTCTTAGCTTCATCATAGAGCCGTTCACCCTTCTCCAACAATTCTTCTGAGATGCTTTTACCCATATCATTCATTAGCTTTAGGGTACCGGCGGTCATCTTCCTATCGTTAACGGTGCCTCTGACTCCGTGCCCTGATATTGCTTCAAATCCCTTAGTATCATGCAATTCGATCTCCCTCTCCTTAGCTGCTTCATTCGAGGCTTTCCCTATGGGATGCTCTGACTCGTATTCTAACGATGCCGCATATCGTAGTAACTCCTCCTCGCTCATATCACCTGATGATATGATGTCAGTAACGCTGAAAGTTCCCTTTGTGAGTGTACCTGTCTTATCAAAAATGATGGTATCTATTTTCTCACCAACCTCCAACGCATCAGCGTTTTTCACCAGTATCCCATTACTCGCTGCCAGCGTCGTTGAGATGGCTGTGACCGTAGGAATCGCCAGCCCTAGAGCGTGGGGGCAGGCTATTACAGTAACAGTAACCATCGTTGTCAATGCGAATACAAGGCTCGCCCTCCCGAAATAGTTCCAGTAAATAAAGCTACCCAGCCCCACCGTGATCGCTGTGATGGTGAGATAATGTGCGGCTCTATCCGCAAGTTTCTGTGTAGGTGGCTTGGATTCCTGAACCTCCTCCATTAACTGGATGATCTGAGCCAGGGCAGTCTCTTCACTTGTCTTCTCTATCTTAATCCTCAGTGCCCCGGTAGTGTTTATCGTCCCTCCGATAACCTCATCCCCTTCTCCCTTGGCCACGGGTTTACTTTCACCTGTGATCATGGACTCATCTAATGCGGATCTCCCCTCAATGATGACCCCGTCTATGGGGACTTTTTCCCCTGGACGAACCAGTAGCACATCACCGACCTCAACATAGTCGGTGGACACTTCTACGATCTCATCACCCTCAATTCTATTAGCTGTGGGGGGAATCAGCTTCACCAATTCCTCAAGCGCCCCGGAGGCTCTCCGCGTCATCCTCATCTCCATCCAGTGCCCAAACAGGAGGAACACCACCAGTGTACTGATCTCCCAGTAGAAATCCACCACATTGGTCAGGATGAAGGTAGCAGCCGCACTGAACAAGTATCCTGTACCCACAGCTATACTCACCAAGACCATCATACCAAGGACACCGCGTTCAAGGTCACGCTTGGCTCCCTTGTAGAAAGGCCAGCCACCATAGAAGGCGATGATAGTTGCAAGACCAAATAAAACGTAATTGTATCCAGTGAATCTGGGCACAGTAAAGTTAAACCAATCCTGGATCGTCGGTGAGAGAACCAGTATAGGTATTGTGATTAGTAGCGAGACGAAGAAGCGTCTTTTAAAATCCTGCTCCATTTTAGCGTGATGATTCTTAGCTTCATGCTCCATCATCTCTTCTTTCATATCGTACCCTTCCTCCGCCAAATTAATCAACTACTAGATCGTAACCAGCACTTATATAGCAAAGTAAACTAACCAGTCTATTGAGAAAGAATTTTATCTTACACAATTCTTATTGGGATGGAGTGGGCCGGTGGTCTAGTCTGGCTAGGACACCGCGTTCACATCGCGGTAATCGCCTGTTCAAATCCGGCCCGGCCCACCACTCAATAAATATATACGAATCATTGTATATTTTTTTGTTATAAGAAAATGGCCTGGATAAGGTTCTGCTTAATACCTGAGCTGTTTATCCACAAGGTTGATAGGCGTCTTGCCTTCATGGACTCGTTTAATGTTCTCCACCATGATATCCAGTGATGCCTCGCTCTGATGATCAGTAAACACGATATTATGAGGGGTACAGATGACATTATTCAGCTCCCAGAAAGGATACGCTGAAGGAGGCTTACCCTCAGTATTCCACATAGGATCCCAGAAGTGAGGCTGCCACCAGACATCTAATGCCGCTCCAGCGAGGTGTCCATCCTTCAAGGCCTCATAAAGTGGTCTCTCTTGAATAATTGCTCCCCGGGCTACATTCACTATATAAGAACCTGTTTTCAATAGTCTGATCTCATGTTCACCTATGAGTCCACGGGTATCAGGTGTAAGGGGAACAGTGACAACGAGGAAATCGGATTCACGCATTAAATGATCCAGATCGTCTTTGCCCCCAATCCACTCTAATCCCAGTTCCCTCCTCAGCTTCTCATCCCTCTCTCGCCTTGTACCGATAACCTTCATACCGACTCCCTTGAGCATCCTGGCCACCTCTACACCGATGGAACCCATACCCAGTATACCCGCTGTCATCCCGTGAAACAGTACCCCTTGTTTATCCCCACGCCCCTCTAGGAATTCATTATGTCTTGGCACTACTCTTTTGGCTAAGGCTAGTAGAAGGGCTACTGCTCCCTCAGCCAATGGCAGCGGAGTGCTTCCACTGGTGTTCGCCATATAGGTCTCAGGCCTTAAGGCGTCGAAAGGCATATCGTCTACCCCCGCCCCCATCTTCTGGAGTAGCTTAAGCTTCGACGCATTCTCCGCTACAATATGTGATAACCTTGTTGAGACTATAACCTCCACGTCTCTCGCTAGCTCAACCAATTCCTCATCTGTTCCCTTCTCAGGGTATACTACCTCAATATCATCGGGTAAACGCTCCTGTATACGCTCCGCGAGCCCCTTGTAAACCACTAAAACCTTCATACCATTGAGTCTGGAACGGCATCCTTTAGCCGTTACGAGTCCAAACAGTTTACCTTTTTATACAGGATTCCTACTATGCCGTGGTCAACCAGCATGGTCAGTAAGGCAACAAGGAAGATGCATGAGATCGGCTATGTTCCACCACGGGAATCATGGACACCCGTTGATGAAGCCCTGTACGGAGTGGACACATTATTCCAGCTCCCCATTGAAAAAGCAGAGAAGCTGAGACTAGACGCTATCAAGCACGCATTCAACTACTGGTACGAGAACAGCAAATGGTATCATATTTACTGTAACGAGTTCGATTTTAATCCCGACCAGCTTCAAACCCGTGAAGACCTCACCAAGGTTCCCCTCATCAGCCACCGCTTCTTCAAAGCCTATTTAGAGGGACAAGAGTTCGTCAACTGGCTCCTGAGCATAAGCATCAACAAAGTGGAGAAACCTGATATCAATAAGAAGAACCCCAGTATGGATGAACTCATAGACGTATTCAGTCAAAAGGGATTGAGCCCAGTCTACAGTAGCGGAACTAGTGGAAGATTCAGCTTCATACCAAAAGACCAG
The DNA here is from genome assembly GCA_014729945.1 of Candidatus Bathyarchaeota archaeon. The sequence continues at coordinate 5,978 of WJJC01000066.1, read as the reverse complement.
AAAACATACATGAGAAGCCAGTACGCTTTAGGGAAGATGGGTATCAGCGAGATGCTGGAACACTGGTACGATGACTCAGCCTATGCTTACCTCTGTGGACCAAACCCGTCAAAGACTAATATGTGGGTAGGCAAAGTGGTCAAACTAATGGATGATGTCTACACTGATGTCCAGTACGCCATAGATAGGGAGATCACAACCCAGCTCATGCGTATCAGCAATGGCGACATACGTGGACTGAGCGATGCCGTGATGGCGGCAGCCATGCAGCTAATGGGTACAACACGCAAGATCACAGGCAACGTAATCACGTGGCTTGAGGAACGGGATAAAGCCGGAAACAGAGTATTCATTGCAGAGGCCCCCTTTATTATGCAGAGAGTCTTCGATAAACTGGAGGAAGATGGAAGAACCCTCGATTTCGGTGAACGAGGCGCCATCATCACAGGTGGGGGCTGGAAGCTCCACGACACAGAGGAGATTCCCCTAAAAGAGTTCAGGGATAGAGCTGAACGCGTATTGGGGATTCCCCATGAGAACAACATAGACCTCTACACTATGGTGGAGAGTAACTGGCACGCCATCCAATGCCCAGAAGGACACTACCTGCACCTACCACCCACTCTAGTCCACCCAATGATACTTGACGAGAACAATCAGCCACTAGAATATGGTGAGACTGGTAGATTCGCGTTCATAGACCCCCTTGCAAACAGTTACCCAGGAGCCATCATCACAGGTGACATGGTTACCTTACTGGAAGAATGCCCCGTATGTGGTAGAACCGGTCCAGTACTGGAGCCCAATGTTCGCAGAATGACCGGCGAAGAAATACGAGGATGCGCCGAGGAGATGCGCCGCTTGATGGATGATCAGACACCAGAGCTACTCCACGACCTAGTATGCACACCAGACCGTGCACGGATGCCCATGATGATACTAGATAAAGAAGACTAGACCAAGCCCTGTTCTTTTAGCCACTTATCCTTATTTCTTATACATCCGCTGTCAGCGGCCATAGAATCACCGATATAGTTAATGGCACGAGCCCTGCAACCACCACAAAGATACCTGAACTGGCATGAGCCGCAATTATCCTCCAAGGCGTCACGATCAGTGAAACAAGGATACGTAGCAAAGCGCTCCCAGATATCCCAGAAAGGTTCTTCACGGATATTACCCTCAACCCAGCTCTTGATGAACATACATGGGCTAATATCCCCATTTGGCTGGATACATACAAACTGGCGACCCGCACCACAGCCCTGCAAGGACTCCAGAGGGACTGCTTGGTATTTTTCGCTCATTGTATTATAATGTGTTGGACTCTGAACGTAGAACTGCTCGCTCTTCTGCGCTTTTGTCTCCACATAGAGCCTGTCGGGTTCAAGATACTTACCGAGGCTGCTCTCTAGACACGCTCTGCCGTACTGGGGAGCTGTACTCAATACCTCTAGTCCAATGGTTCTACGTCGTTTGAAAAGCTTGCTGAGTACCCTCTCACGTTCCTCTGGACTAAGATCGTTCTCGGCGTATTCTTTTCCCCTACCCGTTGGTACGAAGTTGAAGTGTATGAATCTCTGTGCCCCCAGCTCAGCTGTCAAGTCCAGCATTGCGTCAACCTCGTCTATGGTCTCTTTCGTGAAAACTGTGGCTACTGCTGTAAATATCCCAGCTTCGACACAATTCTTGATTCCTTTAACTGTCTTCTCCCAAGAGCCACTGGCTCCCCTGAAGTCATCATGCTTCTCAGGGTCTACGCTGTCTAAGCTGATCTCGATATAAGCTAATCCGTGTTCCTTGAGCTTGGCTGCGAACTCCTTGGTAAGCATCGTGCCGTTGGTGGCGGTAGCTACGTGCATGCCCTTGGATACCATATAATCCAGCACAGTGAAATAGTCAGGGTGAATTAAAGGTTCACCACCACTAATCATGGGAACCTTGACCCCCACATCCTCCATGGTGTCAACGAAACTGATTTTCTCCTCCAGCTTCAACTCATCTGGTGTCCCCGATGCTTTCGCATCTTGATAACAGTGTTTGCAGTGGAGGTTACACATGTTGGTAAAGTTCCAGACCACCATGTACGGGATCCGCTTAGGCGCATCCTTTGTTTTCCCTATCTGTCTGATTTGTTTTCCCAGTTGGTCTACGATAGATCTTATCGCCAAGATAATTCGCCTAGATTATCTCCATAGTCTAAATGGTCTGCTTTAAACACTTCATAAACTATTTTCCCAAGAAACGAAATTGAGACTAATACCTCATTAGTCAACGCTATATTTGATATCCGCGTTCACGACCATTGAGTCCTCTAGCTGGGTAACTGACTGAATATCCAGATCAAGTAATAGACCGCTTCCTTCCATTTGATGCCTAATAACGGAAGGGGTCAACGGAATTCTAGGAAACTCTTTCAACACCTTTTTCTCGATGTTACGCTCCAGTCGCTTCATCACCCGTCGAGGGAGTCTCCAGTTTAACCCTACATCAAGATCAAAGCTCTCAATCTCAAGTAATAGATGCTGCTCATCATCTACAATAAGGCTCAACTCTGTGTTAACCAGTTCTATATGCTTTTGACGCGCATTATATCTCAAGGTATTAAATATCCGTCGACTTCTATCTACCACTTTGTCGTCTTTCCATGGAGTAAATATGTCAGGAATGGGGCCGCTGGTATCAAATTCAAGGGCTGCGTCCAGTTCGATGCGGAGTACAGCTGATAGGTCCACAATGGTCTCGGCTTCAAGCCTAATATTATCTTCTTCCATGATTATTGCTGGTTTATGAACCTCAATCCCTCCAGAATAGTCTAACCATATATTGATAATATCCCAGTCAAGCTCCACGAAGCCAAGGGTGAGGAGTTTTGGGAACAACTCGATGCTGTAATTTGAGAAGTAATTAATTAACTCATCAACATCATCTATCTTGATTCTATCCGTAAACCCATGTCTTTTAAGGTAAGTAGTCCTCTCCCACCAGAACTCCAGAACCTTTTTCACTGCTGAATCAGAGACTGCAACCGCTAAATCATTTCTCAGGTTGATATTCACCAGACTCGCCTTGACTCCATTTCCAGCTAATTTAATATCCAATGCGACAGACACTTTATCATGGTCAAATACCTCGACTTTACCGAACCCAACGGGTAAAAGGTTATCCTTACCGGGGGGCATCTCCGGTAGGTCTAGTTTCCCAACGATGGGTGAAACAGGTATAACATCCAGATCATCCAATCCCTTTCTGATTATTCCCCTGATTATATCATTAATGGAGTTCAATAGAAAACCGGGTAAATCTATCGACTCAATTAATTTGATTTCGTCCAGTCTAATTTCCTGTATTTCAAGTTCAAGTTGATTTGATGCCCTATTATAGCTTGGTCTGCTCATGATTATACCAGAGGCATCGGTTTTTACTTGGAGGATGCTAAAGCTGAGTTTTAGCGCTGCCTTAAAGAATATTTTTATTTTTCTGCTTGTCAGGGCGTCTACCCTTAATGGCTCTGTTAGCGTGATCTCATACTCAAGTTTCTGATATTTTTTTAGTATCTCTGGTACGTCTAACAGGTATTTTCCCTTGATGACAGGTATTATTTTCTCTTTCTGTATATTTTCCAGAGACCTGTTGATTAATCCCTCTGATGCCTCTACAATGATATCGTACCCTAGTTCACTCAATATTTTCATTAATTTCTTTTAGGTAACCAGATAAGAACCTTAGCCAGAATAACTCAAACCTCGTCTCAATGGAGGTTTCCAATCAGATTATATTATCCACGAGACTCCATGAATCATCCTTAACGATGAACCCCCAGAAAGATGTGTACTTATCCGATCTTGCATATTTTTTGAGTTTCTCAAGAGCGTCTCTGGATTTTATGTAATCCCTTTTCTCCTTCACCACTATAATACGCTCTAGGTTATTATCTCTAGCAAATATCTCCGGCTTTACCCCGTTAAACACTGGTATCTTCTCTGGGTTCTCCAATATATTTAGCACAGTGAACCCTTCGAGACGGAGGCGATCACTATAATTCTTAATGAAGTGTCGATAGTACTCTGAGCTCAAATAGGATCCAGGGGAATAATGTTGTGTTGTTATATGAAGAACAGCTTAGAACATTCTGGAACGATCGTTCAAAATCAATAAGTAACTTGTTTCATGTTTTCAAAATAGGTGATATCAGTTTCTCTGTGGTCCAGACCTGTATAGTTATCCAATAAATCACTCCTATTCCCTTATTTGTTCTCTATTTGATCGTATCTTATGGTACCATCTTTAATAACCGAGAAATGAGTACCCTCGGGGGAAAAGATAATAATTCTGGAAACTATCCCTCTCATCATGCCTAAACTCGACCTAGATAAACTCGATAAACGTAGCTACAACCTTGGTATGATCTACGCTTTCGCGGAGGTGGTGGGAAGTGGTGTTAAACGTCTGGGGCTTAGCCCTCCTCTCACCACGGAAGAATATAATGCGATAATAGATGATGTGAAGCTCGTCGCAGAGGAATACGGAGTCACCTTGCATTCAGATCACGATTTCTTGGAGACCCTGCTCTTCAACCCGGAGTTTACGAGAAACAAGATAGTTATCCATCTAGCTGACTCTAAGGAGACTCTGAACGAGTACCTACAGTTAAAAGAACGGAAAAAAACTCTAATGGAACAAGATGAACTAACGAAGGAGGAGGAAGAAGAGATCGCTAGATCATTAGGGTCTTTACTCAGCTATAGCAAAGAAATAGTAGATGATCTATTGACTAATCCCCGATTCTGATCCCTAACTTTCTTCTCTAGTCCATTCGTTCTAGTTTAAATACTACAGGTCTTAATCCATCGGTGCAGCATCTAATCATCTCCTTCTCTCCCAGCCATGGATAGAAGCTACCTCCATGATGCAGGACCCTAACATATTCAAGAATATCATGCCAAGCACTAGGGCAGAACCCTTCGGGAGGTGTATCCATACTCTCCGCAAGGAAAGCTTGTCCCTCTTTGAATACTGGGCAGGCTACATGAGGGACGTTATTTTCCGTATTAACGGGAACCTGTTCATAGATCATTGAAGGCTCTATACGTTTTATCACAGTAATCTTAACTTGGTGTTGACCCATTATTATTCCTTCTTTAATCTCTCTAACTTAAACATTAATGGTTACTCCTATGATCGCATTAACTAGATTTTAGTCATAGTTGAAAGAGTTTGTGCTCTTTGGTTGTATATACTTAGCTTTCTTACTGTTTCTTCAGCAGTGTATCTATATCATATATACGGTATAGGTATCATTGATAATAACGATTCAAACCACTACATAATACGATACAAAATGGTTGAATTACCCGAAGCTGCAAGAGAGCAAATGAAATCACTCGACGAAGATGAGGAGATCATAGGTTCATATGAATGTAGGATAGATTTCATGAGAGGATTCCTCGTATGTACAAACAAGGGAATACAGTTCATACAAGGCGGAGGCAACTATGAAAGATGCTTCAATAACCAATTCTATGCTCCATACAGTAAATTAGATGTGGGAGAAGAGGCGAACACTAATCTAGTTCTAACCATCGATGGGGAGGCATACAGAAAAAGGCTTGAACCAATTGGTGAATCAATTCAGGTTCTTGAAAACATGTTGAAGTCTTATGTTCGGATACATGAGATGCCTACCCCATGCATACAGGATATGAGGATAAATCACTAGCATCCATTTTTCTTCATTAATGTTAAATCTCGTCATACATATCCTCACTCATGAAGCCACTTATCGGTATAACCTCAAGATATAGCAGCGAAAATAAAAGATATAATCTACCAGATGTCTACGCCAAAGCTATCCAGAGAAACGGTGGAACCCCCATAGTAATACCGCCCTTATACGAGGCAGAGTATCAGCAATTATACGAGAGTGTAGAGGGTGTGCTCTTCACAGGTGGACCAGACGTGGACCCTATACTATACGG
>WJJC01000065.1 GCA_014729945.1 Candidatus Bathyarchaeota archaeon | reverse complement strand
CACCTAGCTATACCTTTGGGTTTCCTCGCAGCGTATAACCCCAAGAGAATACCACAGCTAATCACATGCCATGGTAGCGATATCACATACCCCATTGAGACTAAGATATTTCTACCATTTATTAAGGATACATTAAAAAAAGCAGATAAGATAGTCTGTGTATCAAATTACATTAAACAGTTGTCTATCAAACTTGGAGCTAATCCTAGAAAAGTAAACACAGTATATCTGGGAGTGGATACTAACAAATTTAAACCTATTAAGAGCAGAAAGAACCTCTCAATTGGAACACTAGGAAGACTGATACTGAAAAGAACATCGAAATAATAATACGAGCAGTTAAAGAACTTAGTCCAAGAAACGAGCTTAAATTAAAGATCGGTGGCGATGGACCCGAGCAGAGAAAATTGATGAAACTAGCGGGAAAACTAGGAGTTAAAACAGAGTTCACTGGAAGGGTGTTTAACCCAAGGGAGTTTCATCAGAGCCTAGATGTGTTCGTACTTGCTTCAAATAGAGAAGGATTGTCTTTATCTCTTCAGGAAGCTATGGCTTGTGGCGCGGTACCAGTAGCAGTTGATGCTTGTGGTTGTAGAGAGATAGTAGTAGACGGAGTAAATGGGTTTCTCTTCAAAGCGGGAGACCATAAAATGCTGGCAAGCAAAATCAATCAAGCAATAAATAGTAGAGACATTGACGTTAATGCAAGAAAGACCATAGAATCTAGATTTAATTCGGAGTCAGCTACAAAGAAATATCTTGAAATATATTGGGATTTGGGTATATTTTTAAAATCTGATTTACATTGATGCCCCGATGAGAGTAGCAGGTGTTGATGAAGCAGGCAGAGGATGCGTAATAGGCCCTATGGTAATAGCCGGTGCTATTTTTGATGAAGAAAAAATCCCGGTTCTAGAAGAAATAGGGGTTAAGGACTCTAAAAAGCTCTCTCCAAAAAAGAGGTTTGAATTAGATAAAAAAATCCGAGATATAGCAATCGAATACATTCTCCTTGAGGTTCCCCCACGGGTAATTGACCATGTTGTGTTTAGAAGTAAACCCCTTAGAAGGTTAAACTATCTTGAGACAATGTTAATGGCTAAAATTATCCGTGAATTAAAACCGGATATTGTTCGACTAGATCCACCTGATGTTAATAGTGTAAGGTGTAGAGAACAAATACAATCAGTATTAAAATTCAACCCGAAGATAATATGTGAACCAAAAGCCGATGATAGGTATCTATCTACGGGAGCAGCATCAATACTAGCAAAAGTAAGAAGAGACAAAATAGTAGTGGAGTTATGCGAAAAATATGGAGATTTCAATTCAGGATATGCAAGTGATAGTATCACACAGAAATATATTGAAGAATATTTCAGAGAGAATAAAGAATGCCCAGACTACATGAGAGAATCATGGGTAACAGTTCAAAGATACATGAAAACTACTAACCAGATGAAGCTAACACCATGGCATGATCTTTCTCAAAAGGATCTAGAACTATAACATCCTGTACATCGTAGCCTGCTTTTTCGATAATCTTCACTTGATCAGCATATACCTTTTTGGGGTTTTCACGAACATCAACACTGCGAGCTTTTACCGTTAACATCATGTATCCTCCTTTTTTCATAAAATGTTTTGCATTCCTGACAATAATTTCTGCCTGATCGGGTTGTGCAACATCCGAAAAGATTACGTCCACTAAAGGTACGTAAGGAGTATAACTTGAAGGGTTTCTAGCGTCTCCTAATATTGGAGATATATTATCGCGATATCTTGTTACTTTATCCAGCAGATCCCGTACAGCTCTAGGCGCGAAGTCAAGGCCCCAGACATGCCCCTTGTCGCCGATTATATCGGATACATGGCTTACAGTTGTTCCTGATGCGACCCCTAGATACAGAACCCATCCCTCGGGCTTGATAGGCATATAATCGATGTCTTTCATGATTAAAGCACCTAATTTGCTTCGAGTTGGATTCCAGCTTCTATATTCAATATTGTTTATGTTAAAAACAGGTTCTCCGTAATAGTTTATCCCAGGGGTTAGGTTTTTTGTTACTAAGATTTCTTGGTTATTCTGAAATGTTTTGAAGATTGATGGGAATATTTCCTTTATCTGCATCTAGGGATCAATACGTTAAAACAGGCATCGGATTTAAGCTTGTGTAGCATCAATATCTGTTGTCATAACTTTTGATTGATCTACCGCTAATTTCTGTAACCAAGCTATTGGTGTCTGTAATTCGTTCATTCTTTTTGCAAAATGATGACAGTTAGTATAAGCGGGGGATTTGCAGACTCTGGTGAAGAAGTCCTTGGTTACGGGAACACTACAGTCTTGGATAAAGGGACAGTCCTTTTTATTAAATTTCTCTTGGATAGCCTCTGATAGAGTGGACAGTTTCTTCACCGATTCAAACATAAGGTTCGGTAGTATTTAGATGTGTTCCTTGTTTCTATTAGATAGAAATAATATAGAGCTTAATTTTATCAACGTATAATACAAAATAAAGATTCATGTTAATAAGTATTTATTCATACATAACATAATATTGATAATAATCTATGAATTTACTATATTGTATTTCATCAATACAATATTAACACATATATAAAACATGTTAAGTGGGCCCGCTGAGATTTGAACTCAGGACCTTCTGATTATCAGTCAGACGCCATAACCATTCTAGGCCACGGGCCCACGCAACAGCATTGATATCATATCTTCATTAAATATGTTACTCTAATAGGTTCAGAGAAGTTTTTTGATAACTACAATACAGGTTATCAATGTTACAAGATAAATTAAAATTTTATATATAAATTGTTTCAGAATTTCTCGTTTTGAGGTATTGACAAGTTCTCCACCTACGGCGATATGGTTTGTTAGAGTTGATTTCGCTATTTTGATTTGTATAAAAGTCTGAATACTGTATCCTTTACTATCATCGATTAACCCCTCGCATAGGTGATCGGATATATCTATGGGGGAGTTAGCGTATCCATAACTTTCTTCGTGTTCAAATAACCAATCACGAGTATCTCCACTGTTAAGAGGTTTCTTAATCTCAAACCAGTAGAATAATCCATCATAATGCCCCCTCCCTTCTACATTATTCTCTCCACCCGGCAAATCGTTTTGCCAATAAGAACCAGTATAATTGAAGAGATCTTCAGTAGCTCCCAGTTGTGCTACAACTGATTTGTCTGACACAATGTATCCTCCATTAGTGTCGGGTATTAAATAATAGATGAACGCCTTATCGTCTAGATCGTATTCTGTGAATGGATATTTTATTCTATAAAGCAAGTAGAGGTGTGTCATATCGTTTTTTGCCCAGATTTCTGTCTCAAGAAAAGGTGGACTTCTACCATAGTTAGTGCCAATTTTTAGTTCCATGCTATTCGCGTCGATCCATTCTTTTGAGTCGGTTACATCGCCGTCTATGTAAACTGAATTGGTTAGCCAAGCTGATGTTAATTTATTTGGATGCCCGCAGAGGGAAACATAAATGGTTTGGGTGGTTGTGAGCATCAACAGGGTCAGGATAACCAGCTTCTTGGCGTTCATCAGGACTGCTTATATCGAAAGATTTGAAAAACACACGAATCTAAAAAACGGTTTTCATATGCATTTATTTAAGTTGTATCTCTTGGGAATTAAAAGAAGGATATTTTTAAAAAGATAAAAGAATATTAGAGGCCAGCTTTCTCAAGAAGTATCTCCCAGCGATGATCAATACCATCTTGGATAGCTTGAACTAGCTCCTCATCTTTTTCAGGTCTAAATAGATGCCTAAATCTACCCTGTGTCTTCAAGTATTCCTCCACAGGCTTCTTAGCATCTGGACGTCTAGCTATTGCTGCACTTGCAGCGCTGAGCTTATAGACGGGTCGTCCTTTCTCTCGTTCGACCTCGTATAGAGGGAATATACACGTCTGAGTAGCTAACCTAGCGATGGTTATAGTATCTGCCGTTGGATACCTCCATCCCCTTGTACAGGGAATTATTGCGTGTAGGAATTTTGGTCCATCCATGTGGAATGCTTTTCTGCTTTTATCTAACACGTCTTGAGGATACGCTGGGCTCATCGTTGCTACGTAGGGTATCTCGTGTGCCACCATTATTTCGTCGATGGGTTTTTTCCACTCCATTTTTCCAGGAATAACTTTTCCTGCTGGACTCGTTGTTGTGCTCGCTGCTAACGGTGTACCTCCACTACGCTGGATACCGGTATTCATGTAGGCTTCGTTATCCATTAGAATATAAGTAAAGTCGTGCCCACGTTCAAGTGCCCCGGATAGAGCCTGGAACCCAATATCATATGTTCCACCGTCACCGCCGAAGGCGATTATATTTAGTCTCTCATATTGTGATAAAGGTCCATTACCTCTTCTTCGATGGGCTTTCCACGCTGCCTCAATACCGCTTGCGTTAGCAGCAGCGTTTTCGAAGGCATTGTGAAGCCAGGGTACTTTCCAACTGGTGAAGGGGAAGATTGTCGTGGCGACTTCAAGGCAACCGGTTGCGTTTGTTACGATAGTTGGTATATCTGCTGCAGCCTTCATTATTATTCTACCAACTATAGGGTGAGCACATCCAGCACATAACCTATGTCCGCTTGCTAGCTTATCTTCTATCTTTGATGCTTCTTTTAATGTAAGTCGTTCAGTCATTTTAGTCACCCTCGTACCCCTATGTATGTCATTAGTTTCTCCACCTTTCCGGCTTCCTTTATTTTTTGTAAGCTATCAAAAGCTTCTCGTATCATATTTGGTGATACGTCTCTTCCACCTAATCCTACTACAAAGTTTGTCATCATGGGTTTTTCGGTGTCATGATAATAGGTAGCCATTATTTCCTCCATTAATGGACTGGCGGGTGCTCCAAAGCTGATGGCTTTCTCCATTACTCCAAGGACTGGAACATTTCCTACTGCCTTTTTTATGTCTTCAGCAGGGAATGGTCTGAATAGCCTTAGCTTGATCATACCAGCTTTTACACCCTCTGATCTTAGCTCGTCGACTACATGGCGTATGGTTCCGACCATGGATCCCATACCTATTAACGCTACTTCTGCGTCTTCCATCATATAGGGTTCAACATAATTGTATTCTCTTCCACTTAGTTCAGCCCATTCAGAATCTATCTCTTTAATATGTTTCAGAGCTTTTTCCATAGCGTCTACTTGGTGCATTTTATGCTCATAGTAGAAATCCTGCAAATCTAGGGGCCCCATAGTAAGAGGCATCTCAGGATTGAGTCTGAACTCGCCTTTACCCATGTGGCCTTCTACTTCAATGAATGGTCGTTCGCCTACGAATTTTTTAACCTTTTCGTCTGGTAGAGTCATGACGTTTTCCATTGTGTGGCTTAAGGTAAAACCGTCCAAGCAAACCATAACCGGTAGCTGTATATCTAAGTGTTCAGCCATTCTCCATGCCTCAATGCTGGCATCATATACTTCCTGTGAGTTCTCGCAGTAGATTTGTATCCAACCGCTGTCTCTAGCACCCATTGAGTCACTGTGATCATTGTGGATGTTTATAGGTCCACTAAGTGCTCTGTTTGCCACCGCCATTACAATGGGTAATCTAAGGCTTGATGCAATGTAGATTATTTCCCACATTAAGGCCAAACCGTTTGCAGCTGTAGCTGTGAAAGCTCTTGCGCCTGCAGCTGATGCACCGACGCTACAACTCATGGCACTATGCTCAGATTCTACGGCTACGAACTCGGTATCGACTTCGCGATCTGCTACATATTCGCTAAAGCGCTCAACAATTATTGTTTGAGGAGTGATTGGATAAGCAGCAACTACGTCAGGGTTTACCTGTTTTGTCGCGTATGCTACTGCTTCATCGCCGTTTAATCCCATTAATTTTTGATTCATTTTTTCCTCACCATTGTAATGCATTTAACTGGACATTCACTTGCACATATACCGCAGCCTTTGCAGTAATCAAGATCAACTTCTGTGTACCCATCTTCCCTCATTTTAATAGCTCCTTCAGGACAATAAAAATGACATAAAGTACATTTGGTACATTTTTCACGATCTATCTCTGGGGCTTCTACTCCCCAGTCACCTGTCTTGTATTCTTCGCTACTTTTGTAGCTGACAGCACCCTTTGGAAGTTCTCTCCACTCTTTCTTACTCATCCTTGCTTTACCTCCTCATATGCTTTCTTGACAAGTTCTGCATTCATCTCTCCAATCTTACCTTCAAACCGTTCTTTTACAACCCGAACAATACTATCCAGTTTTACTATTGCCGTTGCTTTAACAATGGAGCCTAGCATAGCAGTATTTGTTATAGGTCTGCCAAGCATATCTATAGCCAGAGTAGTGGCATCCACTGTCCAAGTATCTATATTTTCTAAGCCTAGTGTATCAAGTACTTCTTTGCTTGATTTCTCAGTGTTTACTAAAAGAACCGTGTCTTCATTAATACCTTCAGAAACACTTGGGCCTAGTAGTGTTGGATCCAGAACTACTACTGTATCTGGTTCATAAATACTGGAATGCAACTGAATCTTTTCATCGCTGATACGTGTAAAGGCTGTAATTGGTGCCCCGGCACGTTCAGGTCCAAAGGCAGGAAAACTCTGTATATTCTTCTCCTCAATTAGACCTGCTTGAGCTAGAAGAAGGGAGGCAGTCCAAGCTCCTTGACCGCCTCTGCCATGGAACCTTACCTCGTATATCTTAGTGGTCAACCGTTTAAACCTCTCATATCGTTATCCTGTGATATATTAAACCCCTACGGTTATATCATTTAACCAAGTTTTTTCGAATACTGTTCAAATCATCGCGCTTCCTCTTAGCCATTTGGCCAGCAGCTTCTGCAAATCTATTAAAACTCCATCCCAAGGTCTCGTATGCGAAATTAATACTTCTTGAGGAGGATACAATCAATCCTTCTCCATTAGCATTTGTACCATAGCGTAGTGCAGTCTCTGGATCGCCTCCTTGTGCACCAAGGCCGGGAGAGAGGATTAATGTGTCTTCGCCTATGATGTATCTAATTTCACGTAGTTCTTCACTGGCAGTGCATCCAACTACATATCCATTGGACCCATGATCAAATGCGTCTCTTGCTAAGCGTTTATAGAATTGTTCGCCTTCCATAAATCGGCTTTGATAATCATGTGTACCTGGATTGCTCATCCGACATAGTGCGAAGATACCTTTCTGCTTATCTTCACACCATTTGTACACAGCATCAACCCCATTTTCATACCCCGGGAAGGGGCTGAAAGTAACAGCATCAAACCCAAGTCTATCAATCCAGTAAAGTCCAGCTTCAATGGTACTACCTATATCACTAAGCTTGATATCCAATAATGCAAGGCTATTTCCCTCATGGATTTTATCAACAATCTCCTTAAGACCTGAATAACCTAAAAGATATACCAAGAACTGAGCGTTCGGCTTAATTATCGGAGCATAGGGTGTTGTGGCATTTATTATAGCTAGACAAAAAGATTTGATAGCTTCTGACTCCCCTTTTTCTTCCAAATAATCAAGAGGTATAATGAATTTATCACGCATCTTGCTAGTTGCAGGGTCAACGCCGACGCATAGAAAACTATTTTTCTCTCTACTTAGTTCTAGATATCTATCCACGAATTTACGTCCATACATCGATTATACCAGATCGCGTTATGCCTTTAAATCCCCTCTCACTTTACAATAAGGAGACACCTATGAGTAATGAAAGGGAGACCAAAAAATTACTTGGTTTCAAAGAAGCTATGGAGAGAAGAGTAGTAGAACTTGAACAAGAGTTAGATAATCTTAAAACAGCCATGGAAGAAGTAGATAAGCTCATAGTTAATACTGGTTTTCGCACCTTCAAAACGCCAGAACCGGTTGAAGAAGAACAAACCCAAAAAGCAGATGAACAAAAACAGGTAAATGATGAAGAAGATGAAGAAACTATTAGCATAACAAGTAAAGATGGAACAATACTTGGAACCATGCAAATAGAGGACCACGTGATTCAATTCAAGCCTTCAGGTGAATTTAATTTCACTACGGATATACCACCATTCCAGAGTTTTCTAATTGAACGAGTTCTAGATAATATGAAAGAAACCGATCAGAAGAGAACCACAAATGGAGAACTAGACCCAGAAGAAATTTTATCATATGAAGTAAACGAACAAGCGGGAAAGATACTAGCATTAAAGATTAGTAATTATGGGGGAGAGAGACGATTGAGAGAGATAAATAGCAGTCTGAGATGGACTTTTGATAAGATGTATGATAAGTTAACACAGGGTTAATCTTTAATTCTTAAAAACAATTCACTAAATTATGGTCAATGAGTATAAGGATAATCCTCTTTGGCATATACTTATTGAAACTGTTCAAACACTGCCTATGTACAATGCGCATCTCAACTACACTAAGGATGTGATATTATTAGAGAAAAAGAACATAACTCCACAAGAACTTAGTCAAAGACTTGATATTCCATTGGGAGAAGCTATTGTTATACTGTCAGAGAGTTATAAAGATTAAACCACGTATCTGTAGCCCTCGTATCGACCCGCGGTCTGGCTCTTTTGAATTACTTTGACGACATCACCGGGTTTAGCGCCTATAAGGATACTAATTGGATCAGCTGCTTTAATCCACGGAAATTGATAAGGTTCAGCATGGTATTTCTCTGCTACTTCTTTTCTTTCTTCCTCTGTCAATATTTTGTGAATAGGGATGAAGGCGTGTTCAAATACATCAAAAGTCGGAATACTAGAGGGGATTAATTCTATGCTCATTTCAGGAGCATTGCTTCGTGCACTGTAAGTGTATTTACCATCACCCACAATAATACCCCCGTCTACCCCCTCTTCTTGTATTCGGTCTCTTAGTTCACGAATATATGCGATACCAATTGTCTTCAAATCAGGGAAAATATGCATAAGATATTTTTTACCCTCTTTACTTAGCCAATAGGTAATTCTATCTTCTTCCTTTTCAACAGAGTCTACGGTTAGGTCACGGTATCTTATAATCAGAGCCGCTCTTTTTTCTACAAGGGTTTTAGCTTTCTCTAGTGTAGCCATTTATCTCGCCTTTACCCTTTTTACTATTGGTGCTCTTACTTTTCGGAAAATTCTGTATCCACAATATGGACACCTGAAGCTTATGTACCGCTGCAGGTCTTTATGGGGTACTCGTCTAGCGCATTTTACACATTCATAGACAGGTCCCTCTGTGTTCATTGTATCAGTACCATTATCGGCAGACATATTGATGACCCTAAGACTAGTCTAAATCCTCTCTTTTAAATGTAATATTTTTTTCGTAACATAAACATTGTTTTTCCAATGATTTTATCTAAAAAATGGGGTTTGAATGGGAATTATTTGACGCTCGATAAATTTTATCATGTTCAATTAAAAACCCAAAAACTCTCCTTTTAATTCAGAGTAAAAAACATCAAAAATATGAGTAAAAAGTGAATGTACTCAGAAAAGCGTTAATTTATTGTAATAAAATTAGTGCTTTTTTCCATAAACCATTCTTTCACTCGCAATGGAAGTAATCTTAACTGAAACTATGTCTCCTGATCCAAGCTTGGAGCCTTCCAATAAAACCACGGGTCCATGATATAATGGATAAGCTATGTAGTATCTTGTATCTCTCTCATATTCTTCGGCTACCACAACTTTTATCGTGCGTCCTACAAGATCCTTTTTACTATCTAGGTTCGCCTTTCTAGCAGCGTTAGAGATTCGTTTACTCAATGGGTTTTGTGTAACGGGGGGACCTGATGGATAATACGTGAAGGTACTCAATGGAAGACTCTGGAAACGGTATAAAATAACCCTCTCAGCACCTGCTTTTACACTATTTTTGATCATGTCAACTGTTTCATTAACCGTGTTCTCTGTTTGGCCGGGTAATCCATGGATGAAATATACATATGGTTCCATGCCAGCTTTTTTTAAGCGTCTAAGTGCTACGAGCGTCTCTGAAGGGGTGTCAGGTCTCCCGAGTAAGCAGCTATGTTTTTTAGAACCTGTCTCAAATCCAACACTGACAGGGGTTCCCTCTAGGTAATGACCCAGAATAGAAGCAGAACGCTCGGTTACTAAGGCGGCTTTGATGTTTTCAATCATAATAGAAGCTTCACCATTCTCGACTTTTTCAAAATTATTTAATTGAGCAAGTAAGTTTTCTATCGCTTCATAATTTGGTTCAGGGTTTCTGGGATCTGTTAATGGTTCGGGCTCCACTAATACTTCTCGTTGATAATCTAGAAACCCTGGGGCGCTCAGAACGATTCTATGTACTCCGTGATCAAGGAGGTTTGAGACCTCGTTAACCAATAGATCTACAGGTTTACTCTTAGGCGGTCCATATAGACTTGGTACACTACAGTATCCACAACCAGGGGGTATGCCGACCGGACAGCTATATCTCTCGACTAGTTCACCTTCAGTACACTGTTCACAGTTTATACATTTCTCGCCAATTGTTCCAATACGTGCCCTGTGATAATTACTGCATCCTCTTACTGTTTCTACGTATACTCGTGCTGATTTATAGAGGGGGTAACCGGCGATAGTTTTGGTAGAAACAGGATATTGAGAGTATATTGTTTTTGGTTGTACAGGTCTTAAGGGGTTTACCTGAATTTTTCCCGCCTTTTTATAGCTAATGCCCGGAATATCACTTAGATCACCAGGGATTCTCCCCTCAATTAAGCCGTTATCAAATAACTCAACTAGGGTATACTCACCCTCCCCAGTAACCGCGATATCGCCACCTGTTTTTCTGAGGATTCTGCGTGGCTCTGATGCAGCTGGGCCACCAATTATTACAGGTCGTTTTCTCTCTTTTCTCCATTTACGGGATACTTTTCTGATTGCCTGTATATCGCTGGTCATACCACTGATGAGGATTAAATCATATTGTGTTGAACAATAACCAGCCAAGTAAGCTTCAACTGGTATAATATCAGGCTCCAGACTCATTGACTCAAGGACACCTGCAATAGAGCGGGGACCAGCTCCTATTACGTCTCGTGTACTGTGTCTAGTGCCCTTACCTGATGCTAGGGTATCAACGATGAGGGGTTTCACGTTGGCTATGATGATGCTGACGAGGATAAAGCTTGGGGGTAATTTCATAAACTGTTAGGGTGTTTGGATATTATCGATGAATGATATTCCCTTTAGCTTGATTGGGGCTGTTACGTTAAGCTTTGCTATTTCCTACATTATTATACCATATTTCAACAAATACATGCATATATTGGGCATAGTTGGAACGGATATAATGAAGAAAGATAAGGCTCCGGTAGCGGACATGGGGGGACCGGGAGTAATTACTGGTTTTCTAATAGGAGTCTTCTTTTTCATAGGCCTTGAGATATTTATTATCCGTAGATTGAATGGTCTTGTGTATATTCTTGCTAGCCTGTGCACTGTGTTAATTATTACATTGATCGGTATATTCGATACGTTAACTGCTATGGCGAAGAAACGTGAAGGCAAGGGAGAGTTTGAGCAATATAAAAAAGTAGGTATTCCAAGGTGGCTCTATTTTTTTATACCAGTGCCAGCCGCTGCGCCACTAGTTGCAGTGAACGCGGGTGTTAGCATACTAGCTGTACCGTTTATTGGTAGAGTAGATCTCGGGGTGTTATACCCGTTATTACTGGTACCTTTGGCTATTTTGTGTTGTAGTAATGCCACTAATTTCCTTGCTGGGTTTAATGGTCTTGAGGCGGGTATGGGTTTTGTATTACATCTAAGTATGGGGGTTTTTGCGTACATGCAGGGAAGATTTAATGCTGCTATGATTGCGCTTTGTTTTTCTTTTTCTTTGCTGGCTTTTTTAAAGTATAACTGGTATCCTGCTTCTGTTTTTCCAGGGGATCTGAATTACACTATTGGAGCGGTTTTTGCTAGTGTTACTATTATTGGTAACATGGAGAAGTTTGCGTTATTATGTTTTATTCCATATATAATTGAGGCTTTCTTGAAGGCTGCGTCCTTTTTTGAGGCTGAAAGCTATGGTATTCTTCAACCTGATGATACTGTAAAACCGCGTGGTGAAAAGATCAGGGGGTTGACTCATTTGGTTATGAGTCTAGGTGATTTTAAGGAGCCTCAAGTTACCATTATTTTAATTGGGTTTGAAGTTTTTGTCTGTTTAATTGGTTTTATGGTAATAGGGTATATTTAAGATGATTAATCGGTGTCTTTAAATCAATGGTCTTTATGATGGATTTATTATGACATTAAGAACGTTAGATGGGAAGGAAAGGGTGGTTTTATTTGCATCGATATTATTATTGTTATCTGTATTTGGTTACGCGGTTTATTATCGTTATAATCCTCCTTTAAGGGTTAAAGAGGCTAAGGTTTTTGATGTTATATTGAATGAAGAGCATGATACCACGCAGATCTGGACTTATGGTGAGGGTAGGATTACGTTAAAGGGTATTCACGATGTGGAAATAGGCGAGGTTTACAGGATTACCTATAAGGGTAGACGAGAAAGCTTTGCTGATGAATTAATAAGTTTAGAGAAGATTAGCTAAGATTTGTTTTCTATGAGGCGTTTAGTCGATAGTCATGCGCATATGGAGAGTTTCAGTGATCCAGGGGGTATTATACGTGAGTCAGTGGAAGCGGGAGTAGATGCTGTTATCTGTGTAGGATCTGATATAGAATCCAGCATCACCGCTCTTGAATTAGCAAAATCGTTCCCCGGGTTCTATTATCCATGTATCGGGGTTCACCCAGCTGAGGTATTGAAGATGAAACTGGATGAAGCGAAGGAGTTTGTTTCTAGTCGTCTCTCCGAATGTGTCGCGTTGGGAGAGGTGGGTCTTGATTATTTCTATGATTTCGCTAGGCCAGAAAAGGTCAGGTCTCTGATGCGTGATGTTTTCAGAGGGCTTCTGGGGTTAGCCGCTGAAGAGGGAATACCTGCTTCGGTTCATAGTAGGTCGGCTTATGAAGATGCTTTGGAGTTGGTATTGGAGGCGGAGGTGGAAGCAGTTTTCCACTGGTATGATGGACCGATTCATACGCTTCACAAGTTGCTTGACGCTGGGTTTTTTGTTTCCGCTACCCCCGCTGTTGAGTATAGTAGGGGGGTACAGAGGGTGATGAGGGAGGCTCCCCTTGAAAGAATCTTGGTAGAGACGGATAGCCCCGTATTTCTTAGGAGTCTTGAGCGGAATAGTCGACCTATGGATGTCTTGAGGGTGGTGGAGGTGTTGGCTGAGTTGAAGGACTTAGACGCGGGAGATGTAGCTTTGGCTGTGACCCGTAATACTGAAAGGTTGTTCGGTGTTTAGTTAGTTATGTCGAGTGGGGATCGTGTTGTTTTCAGGCCATTTAGCCTGTTTTATTTTAGTGTTTTATTGTTTCTCTTGTTACTTGTTTTCCCTGTTTTGATGGGGTTTTATCGGTCTATTATGGTGGAGGCTTTGGGTTTACCTCCGTGGTTTTTTGGCGCGATTCTTGTCTTGAGTTTGTTTGGGAGTAGCGTGAATATTCCTTTGACTACTTTAGAGAGCAGGGAACCTGTCCGGGTTTTTCGTAAGGTTAGGTTTTTTGGGGTTACTTGGCGTGTTCCCCGGGTGGAAATGGGGGTTAGACGTACTTTTGTTATGTTGAATCTGGGTGGTGGCGTTGTTCCCGTTTTGATATCAGGATATTTGCTTGGATTTGGTATTCCAAGGTGTTCAAGGAACCTAATGGGTAGTTATATGAATGTTTTACTGGTTTTTCTCTTGGTTACGTTCAGTACGTATCGGAGTAGTCGTTTGGTCAAGGGGTTGGGTATTGCGACGCCTATGTTTGGGCCGCCTTTGATGACTGCTTTGTTTGTCTCGTTTTTGGCTTTGTTTAGGGGGGTTTCTTGTCCTAGTCAGGTAGCTTATGTAGGTGGAACGCTGGGTGCTCTTGTGGGTGCGGATTTGTTGAATTTACGTAGAATCCCTGATCTTGGTGCTCCTGTAGTGAGTATTGGAGGTGCTGGTACCTTTGATGGGATTTATTTGACGGGGGTAATTAGCGTGGTCTTG
>WJJC01000064.1 GCA_014729945.1 Candidatus Bathyarchaeota archaeon | reverse complement strand
TTGAAACCAAAATATGGCCCATCTCTGCTGATACACCAGTCCTCTAGGCCATCGTTTACCCATGTTAATACCTGATTCCTTATCTCCGGCTGAAGTCTCTTGTTATTGTTCAACCAGTCTCTAAGCCAGTCACTGAACTCGCCCAGTTTAAAGAAGTAGTGACGGCTCTTTCTCCTTATCGGCGTGGAACCGCATATGCTACAGTACGGATTTAGCAAGTCAATGGTACTGTGCGCTGTGTTACATTTCTCACAGACATCTCCATACTGATCCTGAGCCCCACAATTCGGGCACGTACCTTTAACGAATCTATCCGGAAGGTATCTTTCACAGTTCTCACAGTAGGTTAACTCGATCTCCTTGGTGTATATGTGGCCTTTCTCTTTGAGACGATTGAAGATCAACTCCGTGTAATGCTTGTTTTCTGGGCTATTGGTACTGTAATAACTATCAAAGTCCACAAGATAGTTATCATAATCCCTCTTGTGCTCCTTCCACCAGCGATCAATAAAGTCCTCAGGTGATACGCCCTCTTTGGCGGCGTTAATCTCGATGGGAGTGCCATGAGTATCCTCTGCGCCACAATAAATAGCGTCTCTACCGCTCATCTTGAGGAATCTAACATAGATATCTGTCTGAATATACTCTACCATGTGCCCTATGTGGACCGGACCGTTTGCGTAGATTAATGCGGATGTGATTAAGGTTTTCTTATTACTACTACCTGTCAATTTTGTTGCCTCCAAGATATGCGGTCACTAGGGTTGATTCTACAATATAATATTAAGCCATAAACCAAGGGTTGACTAAAACCATCTGAAATCAACCGCTCAATAATCAATGATACTGTGAGTTCTATTAACACCCCAAAGTGTCTAACCTTCACAGACGCCTTGAACACATAAAAACATATAGCTCACAAACACGAGCCTGTTCGTTAATTTATTATCCTCGACCATGGTTTTAGTCTTTGATTAAAGTGACTGATGAGGGCTCACCGAGTAAAACCGAGTATGTGATGGCTTCAATCTTCTCATATTCCTCTGTATACTTAATGAGCTGGTTAATAACCCATAAACCGAACCAAAACTGGTTTTCTCTTCTTGCTTATCCGGTTTACTATCTCGGAGCCTTATACCCAGCGTATCTTCTAGCGAGTAGAGCAGGATACGCACATCTTGCAGTTGGGGTTAAACACGCTGTTTACTCATGGCTTTTCTCCGGTTTCAGTTTATGGATATTGACCGGTACAACGAGTTTCATTTTCCTCTTATTATTATTATGCTTCTTACTGGGGGGCTTTACCGGCGCATACATAGCATTTAGGAGAAAAATACGCCGAGAAGCATTAAATGAGCTAAAGGAATCAACAAATACCATTGAAACATAGTATATGATGGAGAAAGGATTGTTCTGGGACTTAGAGCTAACCCCTGAAGAAGTAGATGAGGTAATCCAAGAAGTCTATTTTAAAATTACAGAATACAAGATGGAGACCTTAGCGATACTAAAACTGGAAAGCGTCAAACCATGGGCCTATGTAGGAGGCGAGCTAGTAAGAGCCGCCATGGCTCCATTAATGCCCGCGCTAGGCGAAAGCCTTGGATTAACAAGTGAATAAATGCTACAAGTGTTTGAAAACCGAGACAATATAGAACGATTGATCCAACTACTAGAGGAAAACCTCAAAAAAGAGGAAGCAGAACGTAAACTAAAAAAAGAAAAAGAAAAGAAGCAGAAAAAAGAGGAAAAAAAGCGAGAAGAAGCAGTTAAAAAAGCTCTACGAGACGCAGAGACGAGAAATAAGCGAAAATGGTGGAATCTACCTTAATCTTTAGGTTTCTATGAGGACTACAAATTAGAAATCTTTAAGCGTCAGGTGTCGCGACTGAATATGAAACAATATGGCAAGCCTCAGCAAACCCAAAGAGGAAATGCAATTTATTATTGCCACCGACGTAGGCAGCACCACAACAAAAGCCCGTTTCTTTCACCTAAAAGACGGCGAGTGGCGTTTCCTAGTAGCAGGAGAGGCACCCACGACAGTAGAAGCCCCATATGAAGACGTTACCCTTGGGGTGCAGAACGCGGTTCGTGAGGTAGAGGAGCTAACAGGACACAAGCTTCTAGCACCTGAAGGTGGAATGATCATCCCATATGACGGCGAGAAAGGCGTAGACCTTTACTGTACAACCAGCAGCGCTGGTGGAGGACTACAGATGATGGTCGCCGGCTTAATCAAGTCAATGACAGCAGAATCAGCAAACAGAGCGGCTCTCGGAGCAGGCGCTATCGTGATGGATGTAATCGCCAGAGACGATGGCCGACAGAGCTACGAAAAGATCAGGAGAATACGGAACCTCAGGCCAGACATGATCCTCATGGCGGGGGGAACCGATGGAGGAGCAAGCCAGCACGTAATGGAGATAGCTGAGCTGATAAAGGCAGCAGAGCCGAAACCGAGGCTAGGCGTAGCATACGAGCTGCCAATCGTATACGCAGGTAACAAGGCACTAAGATCAGAGATAGGCGAACTAATGGAGGAAGGCTTCGCCCTAGAAATAGTTGATAACATCAGACCCGTTCTTGAGCAGGAAAACACAGAGCCAGCAAGGCGAGCTGTCCACGAGTTATTCATGGAACACGTCATGAGCCATGCACCAGGCTATACAAAGCTGATGAATTGGACTCCAATTGACATCATGCCCACACCAGCCGGAGAAGGTATGGCTATCCAACTAATCGCAAACACATTCGATCAAAATGTTCTAGGCGTAGGACTCGGAGGAGCAACCACTAACGTATACTCGATTGTAGAAGGAAGATTCGTACGTAGTGTATCAGCGAACCTGGGTATGAGTTACAGTGTTACCAACGTCATGAAAGAGGCTGGCATAGAAAACATCATGCGATGGATCCCATTCAACCTAGATGAAGAAGAAGTCGCCAGTCGTCTAATGAACAAGATGATCAGGCCAACCACTATACCACAGACATTAGAAGATCTAATAGTAGAACACAGTGTTGCCCGTGAAGCACTGAGACTAGGTTTACAACATCATAGAACCATCGCGACTAGGCTCAAAGGCGTACAGTTAGAGCGAACCATCAGTGACATGTTCGAACAAGCAGTAGAAGATAGCTACGTTCAGATGATGAACATAGATATATGTGCTGGAACAGGTGGATTATTGAGCCACGCTCCTAGACGAGTTCAAAGCATGCTCATACTTACAGATGCCTGGCTCACCGAGGGTATTACAAGAATGATGCAGGACAGCGTCTTCATGATGCCGCACTTGGGTGTTGTATCAACAGTATACCGTGAAGCAGCATGGAACATCTTCGATAAAGACTGTCTACTCCGACTGGGAACAAGCATCGCAGCGTCTGGGCAAGCCAAATATGGAAAACCCGTTATGGACATAGACATAGAGATGCCTAATGGTAAGAAAATGGAAGAATCCCTGAACTTGGGTGATCTAAAGCTGATACCTTTAGGGGAAGGCGAGGAAGCCAAAGTCTTTGTTGAGCCCGCTAACCAATACGATATAGGAGCGGGTCCAGGAAAAGAACTTGAGGCCACTGTTCAGGGAGGCGTAGCGGGACTATTACTCGATGCCCGTGGAAGACCACTTTATCTCCCAGATGAAGAACAGAAAAGAAAAGAGCTATTGTTGAAGTGGTTCAGAGCAATTGATCTATACCCTGAGGAATCCTTGGAGGCGTTACTATAATGGTAGACCAAGAAACAGAGAAAAAGACCAATAACGAGGAAAAAGAGACAGAAGAAGCTCACGCATACACTCCTGGGCTTAAAGTCAAGAAATCTACATCAGTAACCAAGATGCGAAGACTCCCATTATTAGGGGAGGTATTCGTAGAAGAAGGGGACACAGTAAAACACGAAGATATAGTCGCTAGAACAGAGATCAGTGGTGACCCTGAGATAGTAAAGATATCCATGATTATGGGAATGGAGCCAGAGGATACGCCTCGGTATATGACCAAAGATATTGGTGATAAGGTTGAGAAAGGGGAGCAACTTGCATTCTACAAAGCCCTTTTTGGGTTAATCAAGAAAGAGGTTAAAGCACCGGTCACTGGAACTCTTGAAAGCTTTAGCGAGGTAACGGGGCAGGCTATTATTAGAGGATCTCCGATCCCCGTCGAGGTTGACGCATATATCCCTGGCAAGATAATAGAAATATTGCCTAGGGAAGGTGCAATAATTGAAACTCATGCAGCCTTCATTCAAGGAATTTTTGGGATTGGAGGCGAGACGCATGGAGAAATACATGTAGCGGTCTCTGGTAATGATGAGGTATTGGAGGCGGATATGATAACCTCTGAGCACACAGGTAAGGTGATAATCGGTGGATGCAGAGTAACA
>WJJC01000063.1 GCA_014729945.1 Candidatus Bathyarchaeota archaeon | reverse complement strand
TGGCGTATTGATGCGCATTATAATATGATTTATAATGGGTCTGATGGCGGTCTTTATGATGAATTTAACTCTCTTGGAGAGGATCAAGAATATTATTACAGGTCTAATGAAAGTGTGAAGGTTAGGCGGAGTAAAAATGTAATCTTAATCTCTTTGGATGGGTTTAGTAGGGAGCGATTCAATGAGTTTAAGGATAATCTGACTACTATTGGGTCCCTTATTGATGAAGGGTGGACTCAATATAATGTAACTAATTTTGTTTACTACACTCAAACGAGAAATGGGCATGCTACTATGCTCTCGGGTTATCTCGGTGAATCCACTGGTTTGTATGGTAATCGTTATGTTTATCATCCTTTACCTGTAGGTTTTTCCTTTCTTGAGAAAGCTGAAGAAGAATATGGCTCGGGTAATGTGGCTTCTGCGTTTATTTCTGGTAAATATAAGAATATTTTTCCAGCGTTCAAGAATTCGATGTATCAATCACTGGATTATGTGCATATAAGTGAGGAGTTACCTAATGAGACCTCTGGTTATTGTACCGATTTTCTAGAGGAGTACTGGGGTTGTTGTTTTGTAGCTTTTTTTCATTTCCGGGATCCGGATAAGACGGGGCATCTTGCTGGTGAGGGAAGTGTTGAGTGGGTGAAGAGTCTTAGAGAGGGGGATAGGGAACTCGGGGATATCTTATCAGTGTTTAAGGAATCCAGGGTATATAATGATACTCTGATTTACATTACATCGGATCATGGTTTCAAGAAAAATGGGTATTCGCATCCTCATGAACCGTATATCTGGTTATTAACCAATGATAAAGAGGCTAAAGTAAATCTAGATAACTCTTTGATCGGTGTACAGGATATTACACCCACAATATGTTATTCTCTGGATCTGCCTTATGATTACTCTGAGCCAGATAGCGGACACCCGCTTCAAGTTAGGTTCCCAGATGAGAAACTTGAGTATAGAGAGAAATTCCTTTTAGATAAAGAAAGGCCAATAATTGATTTATGGGGAACAAGGGATACGATTCCCTGTTTAAAAGCAAGGTTTAGTGTCTCCAATGACACGAATAAATTGTTGTTAATCTCTGATTCGAGGGATGTTGCTGGTTCAGTGGTTGGGGAGACTGAAGTACCTCATGGAGTGGAGACGGTCACAATGGAACTCGATCGAACCATAATGAGGAAATACGAGGAAATTTATCTTCTGGCATATGATGCGGCTGAAAACCCCTCAAACTTGGCTAGAATAGACATCGAATAGGATATTATGAAAAAATCTTGCTTTTTTTCTAGAAAATGAGTTAGGGATTTAGTTTTTCAAATATTATTTATTAAAAATCAGTAGATAAACCTTGTATTGACTTTTGTTTTGATTGTATAAAATAAAAAAAGGATTTGTTTTTTTGGCTGTTTAGCCTGCGATTCGTCTACTGATTTGCATCAGTGAGACGATTGCTGCGAGTGCTGCTACTAGTGCTGCGCCGATTGCTCCGTAGACCAGTGTAGTTAGGCTGTTTGCTGCGTCCTTGGCTGCGTTGGCTGCGTCTGCTGCGTTCTCGGCTGCCGTGCTCGCCTGATTGGCGGTCTCGGCAACTGTCTGAACTGCCTCACTTGCCTGGTTCGCTGCGTCTACTGCCTGCTGGGCTACTGCGGATACATCCGCGATGTCACTCTTAACATCATCGAACTCTGCGCTAACATCTGCTATACTATCTTGTAGATCAGTTACCTGGTTGTTCAAGTCAGTAATCTGGTTGCTCAACACATCTTCTGCTGCTACTTCAACTGTGAAGGTTCCGTTAGCGATTTCATCGCGTCCTGGAGCCTGCTCACGCCACTCATATGTCCATGTTCCGAGTGGTGCGTCATCTAGTAGCACCATTGGGTTTCCACCTGCAGTTTGTTCTGAGATAGGTGCAATATAGAACATATTCACCTCTTCCCAAGTTGCTAGTGGGTCACCATCCCAGTACAAGTCTCCAGCTGGGTCAAAGACACGTATATCTCCGTTTGTGACGGGGGCAACATTTCCAAAACTGTGCTCTATCCTAAAGGATACGGTATCATCTATGCGGAATGTTGACTTTCTTGGAGCAATATACTCATGCTCATTCCCAACTACTATCTCAAATTGGTAGAAGAAGTCATCATCCTGTGTAATATTCATAGTGTATGTTCCTTTATCCAGATCGTCCTGTGCATCATCTGCAAGCCAGAACCAAGCTTCCCACTCAGTTCCATCTGCTGCACCTAGTGGTACATGTGCGGGTGGGTCACCTTGGAATACATCAGCTGACATATCCCATTCATCTGTGTCGTTATATAGAGTAAACTCCCAGTTTCCAGTATCCTCCATCCAGTTATACCCGGTTAGAGATATGTTAAACTGTGTTGGAGCTTCTACAGGTTCTACTACAACTGTTGTAGTAGCTGTAACTTCAAACTCAACAACAACTTCTATACCTGTATCAATATCTAGAACAGTTATGTCGTAAGTACCTGGTTCAACCTGAGGTACAAAGAACGTTGGAGTTCCACCATCATCAAGTAAACCATCTCCAGTTACCGGCGCATCTTCAAAGATTGCTACGTCACCAAATGTTGCGTTCCATTGCTCATTGTCAGTAAATCCGTTACCTGTCAAGACAACTTCTTTTCCTACTTCACCAACATCATCAGAAAGCAGTACTAAGACTGAACCAATCCTGAAAGTGGTATCTGCATCAATATTAGCTGCACCAGCATTATCACTATAGATCACCGTTAAATCATAAGTTCCATCGGGTTGTGTTGGCGTTCTTACATCGACTGAAAACTCTCCATCAGAGTCAAGTTCAACATCTGTCTCTACATCTGCCTGCTTAGCTCCACCTTGCCATAACTCGATGTCTACTTCAACATCGTTGTCATTCGGGAAGTTTGTACCTGTAACAGTTACAGTTGATCCCTGTGGACCATAATCAGGTGTTGCTGTGACTTCTGGAAGAGCTGTAAGTTCAAAATCAGCTTCAGCATATTTCGCACCGTCACTGACCGCAACGTAGTAGTCATCCTCGTCACCCATATCGGGTACGAACACATCTATTGTGAATTCACCGTCTCCATCAACTTGTGGTTGATCAGCTGGATCATATTCATAGATAGTACAGACCATTTCTGTTCCACCACCACCTACTGTATCAGTCATATCGATACCTGCCTGTCCACCATCTACGGCTAGTTGTTCAGGAATGTTGGCACCATTGGTAAATCCTCTACCGTCAATAGTTAAGATCATTCCTGTTGGACCTTCAGAAGCAGATAATTCAATAACTGCGCCAACAGCAAAAGCTGATCCTTCGATGTTTCCTTCTCCATCCATTAGTGCTACGTCGTAGGCACCATCGTCAGCTGCATCAGGTAAGCTTGCGCTCTTAGTATAACTTCCTAGTGCATCTGTGTCCCCTGAAGTAGTCATTAATTGGACGTATCCTTGTGCATAACCTACTGGATCGTTACCATTTTGATAGCCTGTATAAGCAGCTGTTATAGCTGCAGTTGCAGCTACTCCTGCGTCATTGTAATCGATCTCGTATGCACCGCTTACATAATTAATTGAACCGACTTCAAGGTCTCCAGCGTTTATCGTTCCGCTATCGTCTTCATCGCTCCACAATGCTCCTTCAGCATCGTCAAGAATGTCATGTGCTGCACCAGCATCAGTTATTACTAATGTTCCTGGTAGAATTGGAGATTCTACTAAGTTACCATCGAATTCCTGATCAGTAGCACCGTCTCCAATGGTATCAGCTGGATCTGCTCCACCTGCATCATAGTCCCAATCCCAGTTGTTTACACCGGCTGTAAAGTCGGCATCATCAACTAGGAATACAGCTAGGTCATTTTCTCCGCTGAAACCATAGCCTTCAACATCAATCTTTTCACCTTCTAGACCTGAAGAAGAACTTAGATCAACAGCGGGCACTATTGTAACTTGTAATTTTTCAGGACTTTGTGAATCAGTTTTAATCCATATCCAATGTGTTCCAATAGTTGCTTCAGGTACATCGAACCAGATTTCATATCCACCGTCTGCTTCAGCAGTACTGACGTTTAAGAGTCCTGCTTCGCCGTCCCAAGGCTGATTACTGATATCCCAATAGATTTCAATCTCATCGCCTGAGGGAACATCACCTGCAGCTTCCACAACCGCAATAGTGTCATCATATTTGACGTCTGGGTTTAGACCCAAAGGAGTTCCATCTGTTTCTTCTAATGCTGGGTTTAGTGCTGCACTAACAGGTACAAATGGCACCATTGCTAGTAGCATAGTTGCTAGTATTAGTAGTGTTATCGCTTTTTTACTATTCATTTTTCATTTTTCACCTTTATTTTTTATCGTTAGAGAGAGCTAGTATGCTCTATCTTTCGATTGGGTGTTGAAATACTAATTTCTTTATTAAAGGTATGTCTACAAGCGTGGTTACATTGTATACAGAATCGGGACAAAATAGTGTACAGAAGACTTGTATACGCCATTATATGCACATATCTTAACCAATAAAACATAGCATTAATACTAACAACTACTGAGTAGTAACAAAAATAATAATTAATCATGTAAAATGTTTAGAATAAAACATCCGTTTTTGCTTTAATTGGTTAAACTCATTTTAATTTTTTCATATACCTGAAAGAAACCAAGCCAGGTAAGACATTTTCATCCATGACACCATATCCAAGCTCCTCAAAGAATCCCTTTGTATACACAACAAGCAACTCTGTTAATTCCAAGTCCATACCAAAAGAAGTTAACCTAACCTCCACCACTACATCCTCCACATTGATCTCAGATTCATCCAAGTTCCAGGAAACCAG